>NZ_CFHTCS010000205.1:0-8008 GCF_984369615.1 Martelella sp.
CAATCCGGCAACGGGCGAGGTGATCGCCCGGCTTCATGCCGCAACGCCGGCGATCATCGAACGCGCCATGGCGGCTGCCGAGCGCGCCCAGCGCGAATGGGCTTCATGGCTGCCGGTCGAGCGCGCCCGCGTGCTGCGAAGGGCGTCCGACCTGATGCGCGAACGCAATGACGAACTCTCCAGGCTTGAAACCCTTGATACCGGCAAGGCCATTCAGGAAACGCTGGTGGCCGATGCCGCTTCGGGGGCGGATGCGCTCGAATGGTTTTCGGCCCAGGCCGCCGGTCTTTCCGGCGAGAGCGTGCCGCTTGCGGAAGGCTTTGCCTATACCAGGCGCGAACCGCTCGGCATCTGCGTCGGCATCGGCGCCTGGAACTATCCGATCCAGATTGCCTCCTGGAAGGCGGCGCCCGCGCTTGCCTGCGGCAATGCCATGGTGTTCAAGCCCTCTGAAATGACGCCGCTATCGGCGCTGAAACTGGCTGAAATCTTCATCGAAGCCGGCGCGCCGAAGGGGCTTTTCAACGTGGTGCAGGGCTTCGGCGAGGTGGGGGCGGCTCTTTCCACCCACGAAAAGACCGCCAAGGTATCGCTCACCGGTTCGGTGCCGACCGGCGGCAAGGTCTATGCGGCGGCTGCCTCCGGCATGCGCCATGCCACGATGGAGCTCGGCGGCAAATCGCCGATGGTCGTGTTCGGGGATGCCGATCTCGAAGACGCGATCGGCGGCGCAATGCTCGGCAATTTCTATTCCACCGGCCAGATCTGCTCCAACGGCACCCGCGTCTTCGTGCAGAAATCCATACTGGAGGCGTTTCTTTCCCGGCTTGTCGAGCGCACGAAGACGATCCGCATCGGCGATCCGCTCGATCCCGAGACCCATCTCGGCCCGCTGATTTCCGAGGAACAGCGCCGCAAGGTGCTGTTCTATATCGAGGCGGGCAAAAGCGAGGGCGCACGGCTTGTGACCGGCGGCGGCGTTCCTGAAGGCGAGGCCTTCGCCAGGGGCGCCTATATCGAACCCACCGTCTTTGCCGATGTCACCGATGACATGACCATCGCCCGCGAGGAAATCTTCGGGCCGGTGATGAGCGTGCTCGCCTTCGACACCGAAGAGGAGGTGGTTGCGCGCGCCAATGACACGCCCTTCGGCCTCGCCGCCGGCGTCTTCACCCGCGATCTTGCCCGCGGCCACCGCGTGGCGGGCGCGCTTCAGGCCGGCATCTGCTGGATCAACACCTACAATCTCACGCCCGTCGAAATCCCTTTCGGCGGCGTCAAGCAATCGGGTTTCGGCCGGGAAAACGGCCGCGCGGCGATGGAATACTATTCGCAGCTGAAGACCGTGCAGGTGGCGCTCGGCAAGGTCGACAGCCCGTATTGAGGGGGGCATCGGCGCGATATTGATCTCCCCCCTTGAGGGGGAGATGCCCCGACAGGGGCAGAGGGGGGTGAAACATATCCGAGAGGGGAATATTCGCGGCTTGTGCCCGATACCCCTCTCTGTCGCTTTCGCGACATCTCCCCCTCAAGGGGGGAGATCGGTTGGAGCCATACCGCTCCGTCAGGAAATCCGGCCCCGCTGCCGCAAAAAGGTTCAAAAAGTCTCATGACTGAAGCAGATTTTGTCATCGTCGGTTCCGGTTCGGCAGGTTCGGCCATGGCCGCGCGGCTTTCGGAAGACGGCAGGTACTCCGTTCTGGTGCTGGAATTCGGCGGGACTGATATCGGCCCCTTCATCCAGATGCCGGCCGCACTCTCCTACCCGATGAACATGAAGCGCTATGACTGGGGCTTTGTCTCCGAGCCCGAGCCGCATCTCGGCAACCGACGTCTGGCAACCCCGCGCGGCAAGGTGATCGGCGGCTCGTCCTCGATCAACGGCATGGTCTATGTGAGGGGACACGCCCGCGATTATGACCACTGGGCGGAAGCGGGTGCAAGCGGCTGGGGCTACGCGGATGTACTGCCCTATTTCAAGCGCATGGAGCACTGGCACGAGGGCGGCCATGGCGGCGATCCGTCCTGGCGGGGCAAGGACGGGCCGCTGCATGTGACGCGCGGCCCGCGCAGGAACCCGCTGTTCCACGCCTTTGTCGAGGCCGGAAAACAGGCGGGTTTCGAGACGACCGGGGATTATAACGGCGAGAAGCAGGAGGGCTTCGGGCCGATGGAGCAGACGGTCTGGAAAGGAAGGCGCTGGTCGGCGGCCAATGCCTACCTCAAGCCGGCGCTGAAGCGCCAGAACCTTGATCTGATCCGCTGCTTCGCCCGCAAGGTGATCATCGAGGACGGCCGCGCCGTCGGCGTCGAAATCGAACGCGGCGGCCGAATCGAGGTCATCCGCGCGCGTCGCGAGGTCATCCTGGCGGCGTCTTCGATCAACACGCCGAAAATACTGCTTCTTTCCGGCATTGGCCCGGCGGCGGAGCTTGCCGAAAACGGCATTCCGCTCGTCGCCGACCGGCCCGGCGTTGGCAAGAACCTGCAGGACCATCTGGAAGTCTATATCCAGCAGGCCAGCACCCAGCCGATCACGCTCTACAAGCACTGGAACATCTTCGGCAAGGGGCTCGCCGGCGCGCAATGGCTGTTCTTCAAGAACGGCATCGGCGCTTCCAACCAGTTTGAAAGCGCCGCCTTCGTGCGCTCGCGCGCCGGCGTCGATTATCCGGATATCCAGTATCATTTCCTGCCGATGGCGGTGCGCTATGACGGCACGGCGCCGGCCGAGGGGCACGGCTTCCAGGCCCATGTCGGGCCGATGCGCTCGCCGTCCCGCGGCGCGGTGACGCTGAAAAGCGCCGATCCAAAGGACGCGCCAAAGATCGCCTTCAACTATATGAGCCACGAACAGGATTGGGAGGACTTCCGCCGTTGCGTGCGCCTCACGCGGGAAATCTTCGCGCAGACCGCCTTCGACCCCTATCGCGGCAAGGAGATCCAGCCGGGCAGCGCCGTTCAAAGCGATGACGAGATCGACGGCTTCATCCGCGAACACGCCGAAAGCGCCTATCACCCCTGCGGCACGGCGAAGATGGGCCGCGCCGATGACAGGATGGCGGTTGTCGATCCGGAGTGCCGGGTGATCGGCGTCGAGGGCTTGAGGGTCGCCGACAGTTCGGTGTTTCCGCGCATCACCAACGGCAATCTCAACGCGCCGTCCATCATGGTCGGCGAAAAGGCGAGCGACCATATTCTGGGCCGCCAGCCGCTCGCGCCGGAAAACGCCGCGCCCTGGCTCAATCCGCGCTGGGAAATGTCAGACCGCTGAGGCAACAGCGTTTACAGGAAAAGTGGATACCGGTCTTCCGCCCGGAAACGCTCCAGCCGACAACTTCAGTTGCCGGCGGCCATCTTTGCCTGTTTGGCGGCAAGGCGGGCGCGGATGCTTTCGACATCGGCGCGCGGGGTCGCCTTGAACAGGGTCTGGGTATATGCGTGCTGCGGATCGGTGAACACCTGGTCGCGCGAGCCGCGTTCGACGACTTCGCCGAAATACATCACCATGATCTCGTCGCAGATATAGCGCACCACGGAAAGATCGTGGCTGACGAAGATATAGGTGAGGTTGAACTCGTCCTGCAGGTCGGCAAGCAGGTTCAGGATCTGGGCCTGAACGGAAAGATCGAGTGCCGAAACCGGCTCGTCGAGCACCAGAAGGCTCGGATTGAGGATCAGCGCCCGGGCAATGGCGATGCGCTGGCGCTGACCGCCGGAAAACATGTGCGGGTAGCGATCGAAATGCTCAGGGCCAAGACCGACCTTTTTCAACAGATCCTGCGCCCTGTCGCGCCTGTCCGTTGCCGAATAGTCGGTGTTGAGCAAGAGCGGCTCCATCAGCACGTCGCCCACCTTCTGGCGCGGATTGAGCGAGCCATAGGGGTTCTGGAACACGATCTGCACCTTGCGGCGCTGTTCCGGCGTCGGCCGCGTACCGGAAATATCGACCTTCTGGCCCTCGATCGTCAGATCGCCATCCGTCTGTGCATCGATCATGGTGATGATGCGGGCGAGCGTCGACTTGCCGCAACCCGACTCCCCCACGAGCGCCAGCGTCTTGCCGCGCGCGACGGAAAAATCGACGCCCTTCAGTGCCCGAACCGTGCGGGCCTTGTGGAACATGCCGCCCGGCACGATGTAGTCGCGGACGATGTTCTTTCCCTGTGCGACGATCTCGCTCACAGCGTTTCTCCCGTAAAATCGGCCGAATAGTCGATGGTCGGCAGGCGGTCGCCGGTGGCGTTTTCCGGCAGTGCGGACAGCAGCGCGCGGGTATAGGCGTGCTTCGGATTTTCAAACAGCGACAGCACGTCGGCCTCCTCCATCTTGCGGCCCTTGTACTGCACCACCACCCGGTCGGCGGTCTCGGCGACAACGCCCATGTCATGGGTGATCATGATCAGCGCCATGCCGGTTTCCGCCTGAAGGCGGCCGAGCAGTTCGAGGATCTGCTTCTGGATCGTCACGTCAAGCGCCGTGGTCGGCTCGTCGGCAATCAGCAGCTTCGGCGAGCAGGCCATGGCGATCGCGATCATGATGCGCTGGCACTGGCCGCCGGACATCTGGTGCGGATAGGCCTTCAGCCGGTCTTCCGGGTTGGGCAGGCCGACGGCCTCCAGCAGTTCGACGGCGCGTTTGTGGCGGGCCTTCTTGTCGAGGTCCGTGTGCTGCTTCAGCACTTCCTCGATCTGGAAGCCGGCGGTGAAGCACGGATTGAGGCTGGCGACCGGCTCCTGGAAGATCATCGAAATGTCGCGTCCGATGATCTTGCGCCGCTCCTTTGCCGGCATGTTGATGATGTCGCGGCCCTCGAAGGCGATGCGGTCGGCCGTCACCCGCGCCGTTGTCGGCAGGAGCCCCATCACGGCGAGCATGGCGACCGACTTGCCGGAGCCGCTCTCGCCGACAATGGCGAGCACCTCGCCGCGATCGATGCGGTAGGAGGCATTGTGCAGCACCGTCGTCTCGCCCGCTGCGGTCGGGAAGCTGACGGAAAGGTTTTGAACGTCGAGTAGCGGTTCCATGTCTCTAGCTCCGCTTCAGCTTGGGATCGAGCGCATCACGCAGACCATCGCCGACGAGATTGATCGCCAGCACGGTGATCAGGATGGCGAGGCCGGGGAAGGTGACGACCCACCAGGCGCGCAGGATGAACTCGCGCGCTTCGGCCAGCATCGTGCCCCATTCCGGCGTCGGCGGCTGGGCGCCCATGCCGAGAAAGCCAAGGGCTGCCGCCTCGAGAATGGCGTTGGAGAACGAAAGCGTGGCCTGCACGATCAACGGCGCAAGGCAGTTCGGCAGGATGGTCTTGAACATCAGCCGGAAATTGCGGGCGCCGGCAACGCGGGCGGAGACGACATATTCGCGCTTCGCCTCGGCCATTACCGCTGCGCGCGTCAGACGGGCAAAATGCGGCTGCAGCACGAGCGCGATCGCGATCATGGCGTTGAACAGGCCGGGACCGAGGACGGCGACCAGAACCAGCGCCAGAAGCAGCGGCGGAAAGGCAAGGATCACGTCCATGACGCGCATGATCGCCACATCGACCCAGCCCCTGAAGAAACCGGCGACAAGGCCGAGCGTGATGCCGAGGAGCAGCGCGATCGAGACGACGATCATGCCGATCGCCAGCGAATAGCGCGACCCATAGATGAGGCGAGAGAGGATATCGCGGCCGACCGCGTCGGTTCCGAGCGGGAATTCAAGCGTGCCGCCCTCCTGCCAGAAGGGCGGGGTGAGGAACATGTCGCGATATTGCTCGATCGGATTATGCGGCGCGAGCAAGGGCGCGAAGATCGCCACCAGCACAAGAAGGATGATGATGACAAGGCCGACGACGGCCCCCTTGTTCTGGCTGAAATAGTGCCAGAACTCGGAAAGCATCTGCAGGCGGATATTTCGTTTTTGGACCGGCTGGCCCAGCGTGCTGTCCGACATGGCTGAGCTCCTACTGGTGGCGGATACGGGGGTTGATCAGACCGTAAAGCAGGTCGACCACGAGATTGACGAACATGACGAGGGCGGCAATCAACACCAGACCGCCCTGGACGACCGGATAGTCACGCCTGGAAATCGAATCGATCATCCACTTGCCGATGCCCGGCCAGGAAAAGATCGTCTCCGTCAGGATCGCCCCGGCCATCAGCATGCCGATCTGCAGGCCGATGGTGGTGATGACCGGGATCATCGCGTTTCTGAGCGCATGAACGCCGATGACGCGCTTTGCCGAAAGCCCCTTGGCGCGCGCCGTGCGCACATAGTCCTCGCCGAGCACTTCCAGCATGGCCGAGCGCGTCTGCCGCGCGATGACGGCGAGCGGAATGGTGGCCAGCACGATGGACGGCAGGATCAGGTGCGAGATCGCCGAGGCAAAGGCCCCCTTCTCGCCCGACAGCAGCGAATCGATGGTCATGAAGCCGGTAACGGAGGGGAAATAGTAAAGCAGCGAAATCCGGCCGGAGACCGGCGTCCAGCCGAGAATGCCGGAAAACAGGATGATCAGCAGCAGACCCCACCAGAAGATCGGCATGGAGTAGCCGGTGAGCGCGATGCCCATGGTGGCCTGGTCGAAGACCGAGCCGCGCTTGACGGCCGACAGGATGCCGGCGGGAATGCCGATGATGATTGCCAGCAGCATGGCGCAGATGGCGAGCTCCGCGGTCGCCGGAAACAGGTTCAGGAATTCCTGGAACACCGGCTGCTTGGTCGAGATCGAGATGCCGAAATCGCCGTGCAACAGTCCCCAGACATAGTCGAGATACTGGACGACGATCGGTCGGTCATAGCCGAACTGATGGAGAAGCGCCTGGTAACGGTCCGGGTCCATACCGCGTTCGCCGGCCAGAAGCAGGACGGGATCGCCGGGCAGCACGCGCACGAAACCGAAGGCAACAATCGTGATCCCGATAAAGGTCGGGACGATCAGCAGCAGTTTGCTGAAGAGAAATCTGAGCATAATGCGTCTTACGCCTTGATTGCGAAGGGGCCGGGTTGGACCGGCCCCAAAGCTTCGAAAGTCTGTTCTTATTCGTTGATGGTCACATCATCGAAGCGGTGGTAACCCAGCGGATCCATAACGAAGCCTTCAACAGACGTCGACATCGGCATGAACACCTTCGAGTGGGCAATCGTGTTCCACGGCGCCTGTTCCTTGAAGACGACCTGAGCCTCTTCATAAAGCGCGGTGCGCTCCTCGGTGTCGGAGGTGACCTTGGCCTTCTGGATCAGGTCCTCGAAGGGCTGGTAGCACCACTGCGCGCGGTTGGAGCCGCCGACAGCGTCGCAGCCGAGCAGAACGGCGAGGAAGTTGTCCGGGTCGCCGTTGTCGCCGGTCCAGCCGAGAAGCACGGCGCCGTCGCGATCTTCTGCGGAAGACCGGGCCAGGTATTCGCCCCACTCATAGGAAACGACTTCGGCGTCCACGCCGACTTCCGCCAGGTCGGCCTGCATCAGCTCGGCCATGCGGCGCGCGTTCGGGTTATAGGGACGCTGTACCGGCATGGCCCAGATCTTCATCGAAAGATCGGTCACGCCTTCCTCTTCCAGCATCGCCTTCGCGGCTTCCGGGTCGTAGGGGTCGTCCTCAACGGCATCGTTATAGGACCACATGGTCGGCGGGATCGGGTTCTTGGCCACTTCACCGGCGCCCTGGAACACCGATTCCAGAATGGCCTGCTTGTCGATCGCCATGTTCAGCGCCTTGCGAACCTTCGGATTGTCGAAGGGGGCGACCTTGGTGTTGTAGGCGAGGTAGCCGACGTTCAGGCCTTCCTTTTCCATGACGGTCAGATCATCATTGGCTTCCAGCGCTTCCAGATCGGCAGGCGACGGATAGGGCATGATGTGGCATTCGCCGGCTTCGAGCTTCTGGCGGCGCACGGCGGCATCGGTGGTGATCGCGAAGATCAGATTGTCGAGTTCTTCCTTGCCCTTGAAATAGTCCGGGTTGGCCTTGTAGCGGATGACGGCATCCTGCTGGTAGTTCACGAAGGTGAACGGACCCGTC
>NZ_CFHTCS010000206.1:0-8008 GCF_984369615.1 Martelella sp.
CGTCAACAACCAACAACAAAAAAAATGACATTTTTGTTAAGTGATTGGTTTTGTTGAGGTCACCGTTCATGCTTCCCTTTCCAGGCACAGCGCCTCGTCTTTTCGTCCCGACATCGCCCGCAGCGAACCTGCCCTCAATGCGCCATATTCACCGCGAAGAGTCACGGATGACCCCGGCCCCATCGGTCAAGTCGGACTGGCCGGGACCGGGGCAAATGGTGATTTGACAGCTGCGGCGATTTTCGGCACATCAGTTGAACCAATTGCGATATCGGCAAATCGGACCTAAGACCACGGGCATATGAGAGAAAAGAAAAACCCTGCGCGCTCGTTCGGCAGAGGCACGCCGATTGTCGTGGACGGCAAGACGCCGCCGGCACGGCGCGACGTCTCGATCCGCTGGCTCGCCGGAGCCTGCCTGACGGGGCTGACAAGCACCGCGCTGATGGCGATCGCCCTTTCCGCGGCCGTCGATGGACGCGAACGGCTCGCCGCGCCGGCTTCCGCCTTTGCCAAGACGACCGCCGCCGGGATCGACGACACGGCCGTCAGAGGCGACCGCCTGATCCCGACCACGGTGATCGCCAAGCCGTCCAACCGCCGCGTCCTGCAGGTTCCGACGGCGGTGCGCCAGGGTGATCGCGACGTCATTCACTACGAGCCCTTTTCGGAAGTGCGGATGGCGCTCGCGGCCAATTACGGCAAGACGCCCGACTACCCCGCCTTCGATCCCTTCGAGGTCTTCTCGACCACCGAACGGGCCGGACCACGCGTACGGGCTGTCGACGTGATCTACGATACCGATGTCGAGGGCGAGGTCGAGCTCAAGTTCACGCCCTTCCCGGCAACCAAACCGCCCCTGCCCTTTGCCGCCGGCCTTTCCACCGACGAGATCGAGGAAACGATTCTCGCAAACGAGACGATGCTGCAGAACAGCGTCGGCGATCTGTCGATGCTCAGCTATGTCGATCCCGATCGCTTCGAGCCCGAGCAGATCATGCTTCCGCTCAAGCCGGCGATGGCGGCCCAGATCGTCGACGAGAATGTCTCGGTAAGCGCGCTGCAGTCCGTCTTCACCCAGGATTTCAACGATGATATCCTGCCGGTTCGCCAGCAGGTCGAGGTCGAGGCCTTTCTGGTGGCCGCCGGCTATCCCGCGCCGCTCGCCGCCGAACTCGGCCGCCTGATCGAGGAAGGCTCCGGCTCGCCGATGCTGAAGGCCGGAGACATTCTGCGCATCGGCCTCATGCGGATGGGCCGCAATATGCGCGTGGTCCGGCTCAGCCTCTATCGCGGCGGCGAACATGTGATGACCACGGCGCTCAACGACAAGGGACGTTTCGTCGAGGGCGTCGAACCACCGATGAGCGAGGCCGTCGCCAACGCGTCTGCCGACGAGACCGATCTGCTGCTCGGCACCACGCAGAAGCCGGTGCGGGTCTATGACGGCATTTTCCGCGCCATGCTGACCTACGGTTTGACCAAGGACATGGCCGGTCAACTGATCAATCTTCTGGCGAGCAAGGTCGACCTGCAGTCCATGGCTTCGCCGGACGACCAGCTTGAGCTGTTCTTCTCCGATGCCGATCCGAACGGCAAGGCGACGGCCACGTCCGAACTGTTCTATATCGACGCGAAGATCGGCGACGAGGCCATCAGGCTCTATCGCTTCGCCGACCCGAAGACCGGCGCCGTCGATTTCTATGATGCGAACGGCCGCAGCATCCGCCGCTTCCTCTTGCGCAATCCAGTGCCCAACGGCAAGTTCACCTCCGGTTTCGGCATGCGTCGGCATCCGGTTTTGAAATACGCCCGCATGCATAGCGGCGTGGACTGGGCGGCGCGAACCGGTACGCCGATCATTGCGGCCGGCGACGGCATCGTCGAAAAGGCCGGCTGGTCGTCCTCCGGATACGGCAACCAGACCATCATCCGTCACGCCAATGGCTACGAGACCTCCTACAACCACCAGAGCAAGATCGCCCCGGGCGTCAAGGAGGGCGCGCGCGTCAAGCAGGGACAGGTCATCGGCTATGTCGGCGCCACCGGTCTCGTCACCGGTCCCCATCTGCACTATGAGCTCCTGGTCAACGGCACCAAGGTCGACCCAATGAAGATCCGCTTCCCGAATTCCGACGCGCTGGCGGGCGAGAATCTTGCCCGCTTCGAGTCCGAACGCAAGCGGATCGACGCGTTGCTCGGCAATGAGAGCGCAACGCAGGTCGCTTCCAACAGGAGCAATTGACATTGCATCCGAGCGCCGCCGCCCCTGGCCGCGCGGAACGGTCGGGTCGTACGGGCGCCTGCGACATCGGTTCGTCCGCTGTCAAGACCCGCCTCGTTCAGCTGCGTTTTATAAGGATCGGCGCCCTCGTGCCCGCCAAATGCCGGACGACGCACAACCGGACCGCGGAACGCCGCGGTCAGAACTGACGAATCCAGCCGTTCAGCGCGGAGAAACCTTCCGGATTGATGGCATAGAACCGTTTTGTACCGACCGGCGTGACGCGCACGAGCTTGCTGTCGAGCAAAGCCTTGAGGTGCTGGGAAACAGCCGGGCGGCTGATCGGCAACCCCTCCGAAAGCTCGGTCACCGTTTTCGGCTCGCGCCGCAAGGCCATCAGCAGATGGCGACGATTGGGGTCGGCAATAGCGACGAAAGGGTCAGATGTGCTCATGCCGTCATATTACGTTAAAGTTATCCGCGCGACAAGTAGCTCGTTCACCCAAGAGTAGATACTAAAATCTTTCCTGATCAAAATAGTCAACAATCGACTTCTGACCGGTTCCACTCGACTTTGTACTTGCAATACTTGCGGATTGATAGCCTTCAGCAGAAATACCTGCTGCGTCGCCCGATACGGCGGCCGACCCGGCATTGCCGGGCAGGATCGTCCCTGGGCGGGCGCCCTTAGTCGGCGCTTCCGGCGCGGTGGCATTGATTCGCGCCAGCGTCGGGCGGAACAGAACGCGGAAGTCATTATCCTCGTTGTAGGCAAGCTCCGTCGTATCACCCATGGCCGAAAGCTTGCGGGCAAGCTCGCTCTGGGCCGTCTTGCGCGGATTTTGAGCCGGCTCCGGAACGGCAGTCCTGGCGCGGCCGGCCGCCTGCAACTGCTCGGGCGTTATCGGCGCGCCCTGATCCAGTCCGGCATAGCTCATCCGCGGGCTCGGCACGGGAACCTCGCCATCCATGAAGCCGAAGCGATCCTGTTCGAAAGACGAACCGTCGCCGAGGGAGGCGACTTCGACAGGGGCCTGCTCGACGGGCGAAGCGGCTTCGGCCACCAGCACGTCGGAAACCGACATGCCCTCTGCCGCGCCGAGCGAGGATGGCCGCGACTGCGGCACCGGAATATTGGCAGCGATCGCCAGCGCCGGCTCCGCTTCGGGCGGATTGGGATCGACCAGCGCGGTGGCAAGCGGCGTGCCGAGATCGGCATTGTCGGCGCCGGGACGGGAAAGCGGCAGCGGAATGTCGAGATTGTCGAAGCTGACGGCCGCCGTCAGGATGTCGACCGGCCGCTGCTGGGGCGCCGTCTGTTGCGGCGCGCTCTGGCGTGACGGCGTCGTTGCGGCGCGCTGCTGGCGGTCGCTCCCTGCTGTGTCGTCATTGCCGGAATTGTTGCGATTGAACAGCATCGAAAGCAGATTCGGACGTTCATCCTCGTCGCCATCGTCAGCACTGGCGACGCGGACGGGTTCGGAACCGGAAACGCTGCCCTTGGCCTTGTATTCCGCGAGCGCGTCCTGATAGCCGGGCAATGGCTTGCCGTCAGCGGGCAGATGCAGCGTATGCCCCTCGGGGAAGAGCGCCACGAGCTGGCTGCGACTCATGCGCGGCCAGGCCCGCACGCTTGCCACGTCAAGATGCACGAAAGGCGACCCGGAACGCGGATAATAGCCGACGCCGCCGCGCTGCAACTTCATCGCGGTCGCGCGCAGCTTGTCGAGCGGCACGCCGGGGATGAAGAAATCCATCGCATTGCCGAGCATGTGCTGCGATTTCTTGGCAACGCCGGACGATGTCTTGCGCAGCATCGCATTGGTTTCGGGCGAACGATAGGCCGAGACGACGTTGATGTAGTCCTTGGCGCCGACCTGCTGGTAGACCTCCCAGACCAGATCAAACAGCCGCGGGTTCATGGTGGTCGGCTCCTTGCGCCGCCAGTCGCGCAGGAACCAGTTCAGCTGCTCGAGCCCCTTCTTGTCATAGCGTCCGTTGCGCTTGAAGGTGATCTCCGCCTTTTCGCCGGTATGGATGTAATAAAGCTTCAGGGTTCGGGTTTCGGCCTGCGCCTCGGTCACGCCAAACACGCAGAACATGGCCGCAAGCAACGCCAGAACGGCAATTGTCCGTTGCAGGAATATGCTCGATGGACGGTCACACAAACCGGACTCTCCCTGGGTACTCTGAATGTCGTGATCGGGGCCCCGCACCGTCAGCAGCCTCAGGAGCGGCGGACAGCGACCTTCTTGGAGGTCCAATGCGGCGCAAACGAGGCATCTTTCCCGCCTGACGTTCAGCTTGCCACTTTATAGGCAATATTTGGTTAAATTCCTAGACCTATGAATAACCGCTTAGCCTTTCCCAAGGGTTAAGTCCTTGCCGCAAATCAACGCTGGCGCACGGAAAAAACCGGGGCGATCCGGAACAGCAAGGCGTCAGATATCTTGGGGCTGCCGATTGCGGGGCGTGCGGGCGACACATATGTTGGAGCTTCGCGCCCGCTTCAGGCGGCGACCGCACGACAACAGGAAAGACAGACCCATGTTCAACGCTTCATTTCCGCACACACCCGCCGGCAGCCCCGCCGGGGCGACGAAGTCCGGCGACGAGGCCCTGGGCAACCTGCCCGAATGGGATCTCTCCCATCTTTATCCCGGCCCTTCCTCGCCCGAGTTCAACAACGCCTTTGATGAGGCTGCGAAGAAGGCAAGGTCGTTTTCGACCCGGTGGAAGGGCAAGCTTGCCGAGGCGGCGGAGAGAAGCGGCGAAGACGGTCTCGGCGCCGCCATCGAGGCCTATGAGGCGCTGGGCGACGCACTGGGACGGCTCGGCTCCTTTGCCGGGCTCTCCTATTATGCCAATGCCGCCGATCCGGCCCTGCGCAAGCTTTATGGCGACACCTCGGCGCGGATCACCGAGATTTACGCCGATCTCCTGTTCTTCGAACTGGAATTGAACCGCCTCGACGAAGAAACGATCGACAGGGCGTTGGAGGCTGACGATCGCTTCGCCCATTACCGCCCGTGGGTGCTCGATCTCCGCCTGGAGAAGCCGCACCAGCTCGATGACCGGATCGAACAGCTGTTCATGGAGAAATCGACGACCGGCGGCCAGGCCTTCAACCGCCTGTTCGACCAGACGATGGACCGCATGCGCTTTACCGTCGACGGCGAGGACATGCCGCTGGAAAAGACGCTCAACCTTTTGAGCGATACAAAGGAACCGGTCCGCCGCAAGGCCGCGGAAGCCCTGGCCGCGACCTTCATGGACAATCTGCCGACATTCTCTTTGATCATGAACACGGTGGCCAAGGACACCGAGATCAACAGCCGCTGGCACGCCTTCGAGGATATCGCGGACAGCCGGCATCTCTCCAACCGGGTCGAGCGCGAGGTTGTCGATGCGCTGTCCGAGGCGGTGCGCCAGTCCTATCCGCGCCTGTCCCATCGCTATTACGCGATGAAGGCGAAATGGCTCGGCATGGAGCAGATGAACTACTGGGATCGCAACGCCCCGCTGCCCGACACCGCCGAGCGGGTGATCCCGTGGGACGAGGCCCGGGACACGGTGCTTTCGGCCTATGGCGCGTTTTCGCCTGAAATGGCCGGCATTGCCCGCCGCTTCTTCGACGAGAACTGGATCGACGCGCCGATCCGTGCCGGAAAACGCACCGGCGCCTTCGCGCACCCGACCGTGCCTTCCGCCCATCCTTATGTTCTGGTCAATTACCTGGGCAAACCGCGCGACGTGATGACGCTTGCCCACGAACTCGGCCACGGCGTGCACCAGGTTCTGGCGGCAAAACAGGGCGCGCTGATGTGCTCGACGCCCTTGACGCTGGCCGAAACCGCCTCCGTCTTCGGCGAGATGCTGACCTTCCGCGCGCTGCTTTCGCAGACGACCGACACGGCAAAGCGCAAGGCGATGCTCGCCCAGAAGGTGGAGGACATGATCAACACGGTCGTGCGCCAGATTGCCTTCTACCAGTTCGAGCGCAAGGTCCACACGGCGCGGCGCGAGGGCGAGCTGACCGAAGACCAGATCAACGCAATGTGGATGTCGGTACAGGCCGAAAGCCTCGGGCCGGCGATCAGGCTTGCCGATGGCTACGAGACCTATTGGAGCTATGTGCCCCACTTCATCCATTCGCCATTCTACGTCTATGCCTATGCCTTCGGCGATTGCCTGGTGAACTCGCTCTACGCCGTCTACCAGAATGCCGAAAGCGGCTTTCAGGACAAGTATTTCGAGATGCTGACCGCCGGCGGCACCAAGCATCACTCGGAACTGCTGAAGCCCTTCGGTCTCGATGCGTCGGACCCGACCTTCTGGGGCAAGGGGCTGTCGATAATCGAGGGCCTGATCGACGAACTCGAAGCGCTCGACAAGGAATAGCATGACGCGCGCCGTCTTCCGGGACGACCTCGCCGGTCGCATGCTCACATTTTCGCAGCCGCATGCGCTGATCCTGGCGACCGACCCGGAAGACGTGGCGCAGGGCTTTGTCCGCATGGAGGAAGCACGGGCCGGGGGGCACTGGCTCGCCGGCTATGTTTCCTATGAGGCGGGGCTTCTCCTGGACCCCGCCTTTTCAGGCCTTTCCCCTGGCAAAACCGAGATCCCCTATCTCTGCTTCGGCGTTTTCGATCCCCCGGAGAAGACCGGTCTTCCCGCGTCATGCTCTGCGACGCCCTTTCTGTCCGATCTCGAACCCGCCTGGGATTTTGCCACCTATCGCGAACGTTTCGAACCGCTGCACGCCCATCTGATGGCGGGCGACTGCTATCAGGGCAACCTCACCTTTCCGATCGAAGCCCGCTGGCAGGGCGATCCGCTTGCCGCCTTCCACGCCTATGCGGAACGCCAGCCGGTGCGCTACGGCGCCTATCTCGACCTTGCCGGGCCGCGCATCCTCTCGCGCTCGCCGGAGCTCTTCTTCGAGGTCGGCAGCGACGGCTCTATCGAAACCCGACCGATGAAGGGGACGGCGCCGCGCGGTGCAACGGCGGAAGAGGACGAAGCGATCATCGCGGCGATGCTGGACGACGAAAAGACGCTTGCGGAAAACTGCATGATCGTCGACCTTCTGCGCAACGACATCTCCCGCATCGCCGAACCCGGCAGCGTCCACGTGCCGAAGCTCTTCGACATCGAGACCTACCCCACGCTCCACCAGATGGTGAGCCACGTTCGGGCAAGACTTTGCGCCGGCACCGATATCGGGTCGATCTTTGCAGCGCTCTTTCCCTGCGGCTCGATAACCGGCGCGCCGAAGATTTCGGCGATGAGGATATTGCGCAGCCTGGAGGATGGGCCGCGCGGGGCCTATTGCGGGGCGATCGGCCATATTGCGCCCGGCGGCGCGATGCGCTTCAATGTCGCCATCCGCACGATCACGCTCTTTGATGACGGACGGGCGGTTTTCAATGTCGGCGGCGGCATCGTGCTTGATTCCACCGCGCGCGCCGAATATGACGAAGCCCTGCTGAAAGCCCGTTTTGCCGGCGACCTGCGCGCTGTTCCGGCCGATTGAGGACGTTGTGATGATCCTGATCTCGCTGACCTATGTTGCGCCGATGGACGCCGTCGAAAAGCATTTCGATGGCCATATCGAATGGCTGAACAGGCACTATGCCGATGGCGTTTTCGTTGCGTCCGGTCGCAAAGTACCCCGCACCGGCGGCCTCATCATTGCCCGCGGCAGTCTTGATGAGGTGCGCGCCCTCTGCGAGGCCGATCCCTTCGTCAGCGAAGGCGTGGCGCGATACGAACTGACCG
>NZ_CFHTCS010000207.1:0-7970 GCF_984369615.1 Martelella sp.
ACCTCGAGATACGCGACGACAGGCTTTCAGATGTCCAGATCGCCGGCGACTTCTTCCTCGAGCCGCCGGAGGCGCTTTCCGATCTCTGCTCCGCCCTCGAGGGCCAGCCGGCGACAGGTTCGGCCGAGGCGATGGTCGCGGCGCTGAAGGCGAAGCTGAGGCCCGATGCCGCGCTGATCGGCTTCAGCCTCGAATCGGTGGCGATCGCCGTGCGCCGGGCGCTGGGCGTTGCCAAGACCTGGCGCGATTTCGAATGGGAGATCATCGATACAGGCGCGGAGACCCCGGCCATGCATCTCGCCATCGATGATGTCCTGGCGCGCGCCGTTGCCGAGGGCCGTCGCGCGCCGACGCTGCGCTTCTGGGAATGGGAGCGCCCCGCCATCATCATCGGCGCATTCCAGTCCCTGAAGAACGAAGTGGATATGGAAGCGACCGAACGGCTCGGCGTCGAGACCGTGCGCCGGGTGACCGGCGGCGGCGCGATGTTCGTCGAGCCAGGCACCGCGATCACCTACTCGCTCTACGCGCCGGGCGAACTGGTCGATGGCATGAGCTTTGCCGACAGCTATGCCTTTCTCGACAACTGGGTGCTGAAGGCGCTCAATGATCTGGGTGTCGATGCCTTCTACAAGCCGCTCAACGACATTGCGAGCTCGAAGGGCAAGATCGGCGGCGCGGCGCAGAAGCGCTATGGCGGCGGCACCGTGCTGCATCACGTGACCATGGCCTATGACATGGATGCCGACAAGATGATGCAGGTGCTCAGGATCGGCCGCGAGAAACTTTCCGACAAGGGCACCAGGAGCGCGGCCAAGCGCGTCGATCCCGTCCGCAGCCAGACCGGGCTCGACCGCCGGGCGGTGATCGACCGGATGAAGGCGACCTTCGCGGAACTGAACGGCGGGCGCGACGGCAAGGTGACGCCGGAGGAATACAAGGCTGCCGAGGCGCTGGCGGACGAGAAATTCGCAACGCCGGAATGGCTGGCTTCGATCCCGTAAAGGCTTGCGACGATGGGCGGGTTCTTCCTCGGATGCGATATCGGCGGCACGGGCGCCCGCTTCGCCGTGGTCGATGCTGCGGGAAACCCCGTCAGGCGCGGAACCGCTTCCGGCGCAAGCGCGCTCCTTGCCGCACCGGGCGACCGGGCCCGCCTCGAGGCAAGCTTCAAGCGCATCGGCGCAAGCCTTCCGCATCCCCACAATGCCGCGATGATCGGTCTTTCCGGCTACGGGCCGGAAGCCTTTGACGACATCGCGGCACTTGTCATGCAAGCGATGGGCATTACTGCCGGCGGTCTCACCCTCATGGATGATATCGAACTGGCCTATTGCGTTCTCTTTGCGCCCGGCGAAGGCCATCTGGTCTCGGCCGGCACCGGCGCAATCGGCAGCCACTTCCGGCCTGACGGATCGCGGCTTCGCGTCGGCGGGCGCGGGCTGATGATCGATGATGCGGGCTCGGGCGGTTCCATCGCGCTTGCCGCCGTCCGCGCGCTCTACCGCAGGCTGGACGAGGATGGTGATTATGGCGATATGGCCGGCCTTGCCGCACAGGTCTTCGAGATGATCGGCAGCGATGACTGGGCTGAGGTCAAACGCCTTGTCTATGGCGGCGACCGGGGGCGGATCGGCGCGCTTTCGCTGGCCGTCGCCAGGGCCGCTGATGCCGGCGACCCTTGCGCGCAAGGCCTTCTGGAAGAGGCAGGCCGGGAGCTCGCCCGCCTCGGCAATATCCTGATTTTCCGCGCCGGCGACCTGCCTGTCGCCTTTGTCGGGGGCGTTCTTCGCCTCTCGCCGGTGGTCGGAGAGACGATTGCTGCACATCTCGACGGCCGCGCCCTGTTTCCCGAGGCCGATATCGCCGAGGGCGCGGCGCAACTGGCGCGCTGCGCCTTTCAGCGCCAGTCGGAGTAGCGGTGGCGAACGCCCTGGTAATCCTCGACCTGGTAGTCGCCCGCATCCAGCTCTTCCAGATAGACCGGCCCGACCGGCACCTTGCCGTGGCCACCCGGGATATCGAGCACATAGGTCGGCAGGCAAAGACCTGAGACGCGCCCGCGCAGGGCGCGCATGATCGCCTGACCGCGCGCGACCGGCACGGCGAAATGGCTGACGCCCTTCGCGTGGTCGAGGTGATGCAGGTAATAGGGCTTAACCCGGTTGACGAGAAGCGCGCGGAACAGTGTCGCGAGCGTCTCGGCATCATCGTTGACGTCCTTGAGCAGCACGGTTTGCGAGAACAGCGGAATGCCGTTGTCGGCGAGCCGGGCCAGCCCCGCCTTCACGGCATCCGTCAGCTCGCGCGCATGGTTGACGTGGATGACGATGTTGACCGTCTTTCCCGCCCGCTTCAGCGCAGCAACAAGCCCCTCGCTCACGCGCTCGGGCGACACCAGCGGCGCGCGGGTGTGAAAACGGATGACGCCGAGATGATCGATCCCGCCAAGCGCTTCCATCAGAAGCCCGAGCCGCCGGTCGGACAGAACCAGGGGATCGCCGCCCGAAAGTATGACCTCGAAAATTTCCTCATGCGCGCGGATGTAATCAAGCGCCGCCTCCAATTCCCCGTCGTTGAGCGCGGCCTCCGGCTTGCCGACGCTCTCGCGGCGAAAGCAGAAGCGGCAATAGACCTGGCAGCTATGAGTCGGTTTCAGCAGCAGGCGGTCGGGATAGCGGTGGGTGATGCCCTTTTGGCGTTCGAACACCTGATCGCCGATCGGGTCCGCGCTTTCATCGTCGTGATGATCGAGTTCGCGTGCATCCGGCACATACTGGGCGCGCAACGGGTCATCTGCGGCAGCACCGTCCAGCGCCTCCAGAACATGGGCGGGAATACGGATGCGGAAGTTTTCCGCCACAGCTTCAAGCGCGGCGCTGTCATCCGGAGACGCCAAACCGTGGCGCACGAGTCCAGCAGCACTCACCACCGCTTTTGCACCGCTCTTCGTCATCTCAGCCGCACCGCCCGTCGTTCTGCAAGGTCCTGCCCTTTCCGACCCGCCTTCTACGCCATCCGACTGTCAAAACAAAGGGTGCACCGCTCTCGTGAATAAATTCATATAACACTACATAATTGCGCTTGGCAGAATTAAGTTGGTGGTTTAGGTTGCGGACAGAATGGGAGGACATCCATGAAGACCAATGAAGGCGTCATCAAAACCTTTATCGAGGCCGGCATCACGCGCGGCTTCACCCTGCCGGGCCTCGGCATCACCTGGTCGCTTCCGGCCTTTTTCGACCGGAAGGACGAGTTCGAACTCGTACTGGCGCGCTCGGAGCAATCGGCCTCGGTCATGGCCCAGGTCGCCGGCAAGCTCACCGGCCGCCCCGGCCTCTTGATGGCGCAGGGACCGTTTGCCTCTTCGACCGGCGCCTTCGGCATTCTGGAGGCCTATTTCTCCTCCTCCCCCATGGTCGTGCTCACCGATACGTCCTGCTATGACGGCTTTGCCCAGCACGGCGTCTACCAGACCATGACCGGCGATTATGGCGCCGGCGACGCCTTCGCCGTGATGAAGACGATGACCAAATACGCCACCTATGCGACGACCCCGCAGGAGGCGATCTACGGCACCCAGCTTGCCGTGAAACATGCCGCCACCCCGCGCCAGGGGCCCGCCGCCGTCGTCATGCGCACCAATATCATCAAGGAAGACGTGCCAGACCATCCGCGCGCGAAACTCTATCCGACCGAAGGTTATCTGCGTTCGACCCCGATGAAGCCGGACGGCGATGCGCTTGCCGCCATCGCGGAAGCGCTGAAAACTGCCGAGCGACCTGTGATCATCGCCGGCAACGGCATCTATATGAGCCGCTCGGGCGAGACGCTGTCGCGCCTTGCCAATCGCGAGGGCATCGCCGTCGCCTCCAGCTATCACGGTAAGGGTACGATCGACGAGACCACGCCCGTCGCCGTCGGCATGATGGGCAACTGGGCGGCAAAATCCGCCAACCGCATGGTCCAGGCCGCCGACCTGATCCTCGTGCTCGGCTGCAGCCTCGGGCCGGAATACACCCGCTTCCGCGACGAGAAGATGATGCGGCCGGGCGAGCAGAAAATCATCCAGGTCGATATCGATCCGCTGCAGGCGGGCTGGGTCCTGCCGGTGGACATGGCGGTGACCGCCGACGTGGCGGACGTCGTTTCCTTCCTTCTCGACCGCCCCGGCGTCGACCCAGTGACGGCCGAACGGCGCAAGGATTTCATCTCCGCACTGAAGACCGAAAACCGCTATGGCGAGTTGCCGCATTACAAGACGCGACCCGGCACGGTGCACTATGCAGACATCATGCGCGGCCTCGACGGCTTCCTGACGCCCGATGATCTGCTGACGCTCGACGCCGGCACCAACCGCATATGGGCAACGTCATCGCTGCCGCTGCGCTCGCCGCATCAGCTCGTCGCCCCCGGCGGCATCGGCGGCATGGGCTGGTCGACCCCTGCTGCGACCGGCGCCAAGATCACCTGCCCGCAAAAGCGCGTCACCGGCGTGATCGGCGACGGCGGCTTCGTCATGACCATGGACGCGATCGCAACGGCCGCCGAACAGAACCTCGACGTGGTTTATGTCGTCGCCAACAATGCCGGCCTCGGCATGGTCCGCGACAATCTCGGCAACAAGGCCATCGGGGTAAACTTCGGCGATCATGATTTTGCCAAGGTGGCCGAAGGGCTCGGCGGCTCCGGCATGACGGTGACGGACGCCGACCAGATCGGCGACGCACTGCGGGAAGCGCACGCACGCGGCGGTCCGGTGGTGCTCGACATCAAGGTCGATCCGGCGGCCAGCCATCGCGACTGCTCAGACTATGACGACCTGCCGGACAATGTTTCGCTGAAATAGGAAAAGCCATCGCATGAAGCCCTGAAACCAAATGACAGATGGGCATTCGATGGGCTAAACAGGCACAATGAGCGAGGAAAACGACAACAGCGGCCAGCCGGTCAAACGGCGCGGTCGCCCCCGGCAGGATATCGGGGCAGCCGCCATCAATGAGGAACGTCCCTTCGTCAGTTCTCTGGCGCGGGGTCTTTCCATTCTCCGCGCCTTCCGGGCCGAGGACAAGGTTCTCGGCACCCAGGCGCTTGCCGAGCGCACAGGCCTGCACAAGACCACCGTCTCGCGCCTGCTGGGCACGCTGACCAAGCTCGGCTATCTCCGCTACATGCCCGAATACGGCAAATACGCCGTCTCCAACGAAGTGCTCACCCTCGGCTATGCCGCGATCGGCCGGTTCGGCTTCGGAGAGCTGGTGCGCTCGCATATGGACCAACTTGCGGCCAACGGCGATTGCGTCGTCGCGCTTTCCGTGCGCGACGGGGCGGAGATGATGTTCGTCGAACTGGTGCGCCGGCCGACGGCGGTGGCGCTCAACCTCAATGTCGGCTCGCGCATTCCGCTTGCCGAGAGCGCGCCGGGCCGGGCCTATCTCTTCGCGCTTTCCGGGGAAGAACGCGAAGCGGCCTTCACACTGCTCAAGGGCGTTCACGGCAAGGCCTGGGAGGCGCAAAAGAGGCCGGCGCTCGAAACCGCGCTCGAACGCATGGCCCAGACCGGCTATTCGGAATCCTTCGGCGAATGGGTCGCCGGCCATAACGCCGTCGGCGTGGTGCTGCATGCGCCGATGACCGGAGACATCTACACGCTGAGCGTCGGCGGCAATGCCCGCAACCTGACGGAGGAGAAGCTGAAGGCCACGCATCTGCCGATGCTGATGCGTGCCGCCCAGGAAATCTCCGCCCTGTCCGGCGTGAATTTCTGAGGCCCCGGCCTCAGCCGTCCCAGCCGATCGCGGTGAGTTCCGGCCAAAGCGCCAGCCAGCGCTCGAGCTTGTTCTCGTAGACCTCGCGCGAAGCCTGGGTCTTGTTCGGCCGCAAGGTGGCGTTCATCAGGTCGGCAAGGCCGAACGGCGCATCGCACTGCCATCCCTCTTCAACCGGGCGGATGCCGACGGAGGTGGCGGTTGCCGGAAAGGTGGCGATCGCCTCCGAAACACTGTCATAAGGCTCGATGCCGTAGCCGAAGCGATCTGCGTACCACAGATGCACGCGAGCCTGGTTCTTGACGTCGATCCAGGCGGGGACGCCTTCGAACATGGCCCTGACCCGCGCCGCCTCACGCGCCTCCCCGCGTTCGGAGAGATCGTTCGGGTCGAAATAGACGATGTCGATATCGGCAACCCCGTGGGCCGGCGGATAGCCGAAACGCCGGTTCCACACCGTCTGTGCCAGAACGCCGGCGACCAGCCAGCAATCCGGCAGCTCGATCCGGTCGAAACTCTCCAGAATGGGTGAAAGCAGCGGGCTTTCCGAAACAGCGGCCGCAAGCCGCGCGCATTGGTCGTCCATCGAAGTCCTCTTCGGGTCCGGAGCCGAACCCGTATTGCCAAGCTTGGCGGAAAATCTGACGTTTTCAAGCTCTGATGCGGCGGAAGGGCAGAATCCGCTGCACTTTCAGCGTTTGCGTGATGACGGCGGTCAAAAGCCTTTCGGCTTTCTCCGGATTGACGAAAAGCAATTGAAATAAAACGATCAATTGCCAAAGATTTTGCTTGAAACGGCTGCATTGCGGGTCTTTCCTGAAGCTGTGACCGGCAGCGCCTGTCGGCGCGTCCGATCATGCTGTGCGCGGATCAACCGCGGCAAAGATTGGAGGCTCACAATGATCTCGACAACCATTTTTCCCGGACGCTATGTCCAGGGCGCCGATGCCATCGGCCAGCTTGACGCGGAAATCGCCCGTCTTGGCAAGAAAGCGCTCGCCATCATCGACAAGGGCGTGATGGCGCTGGTCGGCGACGCCGTCAGCGGCGGCGGGCAGGCGGCGATTGCCGTGGAGGCGTTCAACGGCGAATGCTCGGACGAGGAAATCGCGCGCATCGGCAAGCGCGTCGCGGTCGAAGGTGCCGACGTGATCGCCGGCATCGGCGGCGGCAAGGCGCTTGATACGGCCAAGGCGGTGGCCCACGCGGCGGGTCTTCCCGTCGTCATCGTGCCGACGCTTGCGTCCACCGATGCGCCCTGCTCGGCGCTTTCGGTGATCTACACCGCGGAAGGCGCCTTCAAGCGCTATCTGGTCCTGCCGAAGAACCCGGACGTCGTGCTGGTCGACACGCAACTGATCGTCGGTGCGCCGGTGCGCCTGTTCGTCGCCGGCATGGGCGACGCGCTCTCGACCTTTTTCGAGGCCGAGGATTGCCGCCATACGCAAAGCCCCAACATGACCGGCCGCATCGGCGCGATGACGGCCTACGGTCTTGCACGCATGTGTTTCGACACGCTGCTGGCAGATGGTGCGGCGGCCAAGGCGGCGGCCGCGCAGAAGATCGTGACGCCCGAATTCGAGCGGGTCGTGGAAGCCAATACGCTGCTTTCCGGGCTCGGCTTCGAAAGCGGCGGCCTCTCCGGCGCGCATGCGATCCATAACGGCCTCACCGCGCTTCCCGGCACGCACGCCTACTGGCACGGCGAGAAGGTCGCGATCGGCACGCAGGCGCTCGTGATGCTGACGAAACGCCCGCGCGAGATCGTCGAGGCCGTCTACGGCTTCTCGGAGGCGATCGGCCTGCCGATGACGCTCGACGACATCGGCATCGGCGATGCCAGCGACGCCGATCTTCTCAAGGTGGCGAAACTGGCCTGCGACCCGGCTGACACCATGGGCAACGTGCCCGGTTCCGTTAAGCCCGAAGACGTCGTTGCCGCCATCAAAGCCGCGGACGCCGAAGGGCGAAGCCGCAAGGCAAAACGGCTTGCCGCGTGAAAAAACGCTGCTGCAACTCCAGGGGCCTGGCAGCGCGCCCGGCCGCTGGGGCGGTTCCGCCTTTCACCGACGCGCGGAACCGCCCTATTTGGTGGTTTGCCCCATTTTTGCGGACGTCAGATGGTTCCATCTGATGGCGAAATGCTTTAGCGCATCGTGCTTTCCGAAAATCGGAATCGATTTTCGGAAAGCACGATGCGTA
>NZ_CFHTCS010000208.1:0-7957 GCF_984369615.1 Martelella sp.
GGCGACCTGATTGCCGATATCCCGTCCGATCCGGCTGAGCTTGTCGATCCTTCCGTGCTGATCTTCGCCTATACGCCGGTTGAAGATCCGGCTGTCTACGCGGAGGCATGGAAGGACTTTCTGACGCATATGGAAGAGGTTACCGGCAAGCGGGTCCAGTTCTTCCCGGTCGATTCCAACGCCGCCCAGATCGAAGCCATGCGCGCCGGCCGCCTCCATGTCGCAGGCTTCAACACCGGCTCGAACCCGCTGGCCGTGGCCTGCGCCGGTTTCCGTCCGTTCACCATGATGGCGGCCGAGGACGGTTCATTCGGCTACGAGATGGAAATCATCACCTATCCGGGCTCCGGCATTGCCGAAGTTGAAGACATCAAGGGCAAGGCCCTGGCGTTTTCGTCCGAGACCTCCAATTCCGGTTTCAAGGCCCCGTCGGCCATTCTGAAATCCGAATACGGCATGGAAGCCGGCACGGATTTCGAGGCCACTTTCTCCGGCAAACACGACAACACCATCCTCGGCGTGGCCAACAAGGACTATCCGGCCGGCGCGATCGCCAATTCGGTGCGCAAGCGCATGGTTGCCCGCGAGGTGATCACAGACGATCAGGTCGAGATCATCTACACCTCGCAGACCTTCCCCACCACCGGCTACGGCTTGGCGCACAATCTGACGCCCGAGCTTCAGGACAAGATCAAGGAAGCCTTCGCCTCCTTCGAATGGGAAGGGTCGACGCTGGAAGAGGAATTCTCCAAGTCCGGCGAAGCACAGTTCATCCCGATCACCTTCAAGGACAACTGGGCCGTGATCCGCCAGATCGACGAGGCAAACGGCGTTTCCTACAATTGCCAGTAAGAACTGGTATCATCCTTTCGAACGGGCGGAGATCATCCGCCCGTTCCCTTGTTGTGGAGCCGTCATGCTCGAACTCAAATCGCTGACCAAAACCTACAAGACCGGCGACAAGGCCCTGAACGACGTCAGCCTCACCGTGCCGGAAGGTCAGGTTGTCGGACTGATCGGTCCCTCCGGCGCCGGAAAATCAACGCTGATCCGCTGCGTCAACCGCCTTGTCGAACCGACCTCCGGTTCGGTTGCAATATCCGGCAAGTTGATCACCGGCCAGGGGCAGCGCGAATTGCGGGCCATGCGTCGCCGCATCGGCATGATTTTTCAGGAATATGCCCTGGTCGAACGGCTGACCGTCATGGAAAATGTTCTGTCCGGCCGGCTGGGCTATGTCGGGTTCTGGACCAGCTTCACCCGCCGCTACAGCGCGGACGATATCGGTCTTGCCTATCGGCTGCTGGACCGGGTCGGCCTGATGCACCAGGCCGACAAGCGCGCCGACGCGCTCTCCGGCGGCCAGCGGCAGCGTGTCGGCATCGCCCGCGCGCTTGCCCAGGAACCCGAACTGCTGCTGGTCGATGAGCCGACGGCCAGCCTCGATCCCAAGACAAGCCGCCAGATCATGCGGCTACTGATCGAAATTTGCGCCGAACGCAATCTTCCCGCCATTGTGAACATTCACGACGTGCCGCTGGCGCAGCAGTTCATGCAGCGCATTATCGGACTGCGTGCCGGCGAGGTGGTGTTTGACGGCGCCCCCGACGCCCTGAGCGAGACAGCGCTGACCGAGATTTACGGCGCGGAAGACTGGAACGCGATGCGCAAGGGCGCGCAGGAAGACGAGAGCGCCGAAGCCGAAGAGGCGGCCGTGCTTGCGAGGCTCGGCGCATGAGCAATTATCCGACGACTTCTCCAACGACATGGAAGCGTCCGCCGCAGGTGTTCACGCATCGCGGCTGGCGGATAGGGCTTCAGATCGGGTTTGCGGCCTGGTTCGTTCTCGCGCTTGCCACGCTTGACCCGAACTGGGCGCGGATCGTAGAAGGCTGGTCGCGGGGCGTGCGTTTTCTGGTCGGCTTTCTGCAACCCGATTTTACCAGCCGCTGGAGCGATATCTCAAAGGGGCTGATCGAGAGCCTGACCATGACGCTGACCTCGACGGTGGCCGGCGTCATCATCTCCGTGCCGGTCGGCATCGGCGCGGCGCGCAATGTCTCGCCCAAGATTGTCTATCTTGTCTGCCGTTCGATCATCGCCGTCAGCCGCTCGCTGCAGGAAATCATCATCGCGATCTTCTTTGTGGCGATGTTCGGCTTTGGCCCGTTTGCCGGGTTCCTGACGCTGAGCTTTGCCACGATCGGCTTTTTGTCGAAGCTTCTGGCGGAAGACATCGAGGATATCGACGAGGCGCAGGCGGAGGCGATCAGGGCAACCGGCGCCTCATGGATGCAGATGATCAACTACGCCATCCAGCCACAGGTCATGCCGCGCCTCATCGGCTTGTCGCTCTATCGCCTCGACATCAATTTCCGCGAAAGCGCGGTGATCGGCATTGTCGGCGCGGGCGGCATCGGCGCGACCCTGAACACCGCCATCGACCGCTATGAATATGACAGCGCCGGCGCGATCATCCTGATCATCATTCTCCTCGTCATGGTGGCGGAGTACGGTTCCAGCTATATCCGGAAGTTCCTGCAATGAGCGACGCCCCTTATCCCGCGGTCTGGCGCCGCCGCACATCCCGGCAATCGCTGATGATCTGGGCCGGCTGGTTTGGCCTCGTTGCGCTGACCGTCTGGTGCTGGCAGGTTATGACGCACGACACGATCTGGGCTTTCGTGAGCGATGCGCCGAAGCAGGCCGCCGATATCGGCAGCCGGATGTGGCCGCCGCGCCTGTCTTATATGAACGAGCTCTGGGCGCCGCTCTGGGACACTTTGAACATGGCCACGCTCGGCACCATGCTGGGTGTCGTTCTTGCCGTGCCGGTCGCCTTTCTGGCGGCGCGCAACACCACGCCGTCGGCCATGATCCTGCGGCCTGCGGCCCTGTTCGTCATCGTGGCCAGCCGTTCGATCAATTCGCTGATCTGGGCGCTGCTGCTGGTCGCCATCATGGGGCCGGGCCTCTTGGCCGGCGTCATAGCCATCGGCCTGCGCTCGGTCGGCTTCATCGGCAAGCTGCTCTATGAGGCGATTGAAGAGGTTGACGCGACCCAGGTCGAAGCCATTGCCGCGACCGGCGCCAGCCACGCCCAGATCCTGGATTACGCCATCGTTCCGCAGGTGCAGCCCGCCTTCTGGGGCATCACCGTGTTCCGCTGGGACATCAATATCCGCGAAAGCGCGATCCTCGGCCTTGTCGGCGCCGGCGGCCTCGGTCTGAAACTGCAGTCATCGCTCAATGTGCTGGCCTGGCCGCAGGTCACGATGATTCTCGTCGTCATTCTCGCAACCGTCATTGTGTCGGAATGGGTATCGGCAAGGGTGCGACAGGCGATTATCTAGAGCGCCGGGCGGAAAAGTGGTTACCGGTTTTTCGTTAACCCGGAGCGGCGAAGGAATGGCCAGAGCATCGCCCGATGCTCTGGTGCGCACCTGGTTTCCTGCGTCAGGAGAGTTGAGCGGGACAGCGGATAGTGCTGCCCCGCTCCTTCATTCTACGCCGACAGCCAGGCCTCGAGTTTGGCCTTGTCCGGCAGCCCTCCTGCGTGAACAAGCTTGCCGTCAACCGCTATGCCCGGTGTCGACATCACGCCCGCCATCGCTATTGATTTCGGATCGGTCACCTTTTCAATGTCGGCGGCAATGCCGAGCTTTTCGGCGGCGGCTTTCACCATGGCTTCCGTTGCTTCGCAGCGTTTGCAGCCGGGGCCATAAATCCTGATCAATTTCATGATCGTTCCTTTCAGAGGATGAGGTTGAACAAGAAGCCCGTGGCTAGAATACCGGCAGACACAACGGCGATGAAAATCGCGATCAGCCGGTAGGTCAGCACCTGCTTGAGGATGATCATCTCGGGCAGGGAAAGCGCGATGACCGACATCATGAAGGCCAGCGTCGTGCCAAGGGCAGCGCCCTTGCCCAGGAGCGCTTCGACGATCGGGATAACGCCCGCGGCATTGGTGTACATCGGCACGCCGACGATAACGGCAGCCGGAACAGACCACCACGCCTCGCCGCCCATGACCCGGAGCATGAGCGCTTCAGGAACATAACCGTGGATCAGCGCCCCGATGGATATGCCGACCACGACCCAGATCCAGACCTTGCCGACAATCTCCCGGACCTGTTCAAGGCCGATCTTCAACCGGTCGGCAAAACTCATCCGCTCCTCGGGGAGGTCGCCCGCCGATCCCGCATTGATTTCCCGCACCCACGCCTGAAGGTAGCGCTCCAGCCGCATCTTCCCGAGAACCCAACCGGCAATCGTGGCGATGGTGAAGCCGAAGACGAGATAGATCGTCGCAATTTTCCAGCCGACAAGGCCATAAAGCAGGCCGAGTCCGACAGGTCCGACCATCGGGCCTGCGATCAGAAACGAAAACGTGACGCCAAGCGGAATCCCGGCTGAAACGAAGCCGATGAAAAGCGGTACGGAGGAACATGAACAGAAGGGTGTGAGAACGCCAAGAGCCGCGGCCATGGGGTAGCCGAAAATCTGGCGTCTTCCGGCAAGCAATGCGCGGGTTTTCTCCGGACTGAACCAGCTGCGCAACACGCCGGTGACAAACACGATGCCGGTCAGAAGCAACAAGACCTTGGGAACATCATAGAAGAAAAAGGCAATCGCCTCGCCGGTGTGGCTTTGGCGGTCGACGGGAAAAAGCGCGGTGGCCCATTCGGAGAAGGCGATCAGTTGACCATAGGCCAGCCACCAGATCACCGAAGCGCCCGCGATGCCGAGATACCATCTGAGGGCGGAACCGTCCCGCCCGCTTTTCAACCTCTGCGTCGCGATAGTCATGCGCTTTGCCTTTCCGCATAAGCTTCAGCGGCCAGAACCGCCGCGATCACCGCCGCGAATTCGGGCCTGATGTCCGGATTCTTGCGATAGCGCACCCATTGTGCATCGCGCCGGTCGAGGATCAGCCCGGCATCCCGCAGCACTTTCAGATGGCGCGACATGCGGCTCTGGGTGGCCCCCAGCCGCGTCATCAGTTCACACACGCAATGCTCCCGATCATTCCAGATCAGGGCCAGCGCCGCGCGGCGGGTCGGGTCGGATATCGCGTCTAACAGATCCTGCATGACTGTTTTCTATGCGCATCAGCGCATATGCGCCTTGATCCATATCAACGAAACAAGGTGCGCGTGAAACACTGGATCTCGGGGGTGGTGACTTCAAGGGCCAGTTCTCATTCAACTTAAAACTGGCCTCTTCTTCAGCGCCTCGGCATGCGCCTGGATCGGTTTGCTCGCATGCGCCGAACCCTACACTGCGCCAAGAACCGAGACGGAGAAATGAACCCCGCCGAGCCGCGATCGCCCTACCTCTGAAGAAGATAAGGCGGCAAAAATGAGGGCAGCGCGGCCCAACCGAAGCTGGAAATCATGAAATCAGGCCTCGCGTTCGGGATCGAAATGTAGCAATCGCAGCGCGTTCAGCGTGACAAGCACCGTCGCTCCGGTATCCGCCACAATCGAGATCCAGAGACCAATCAGCCCCAATACGGACGTGACGAGGAATACCGCTTTCAAACCGAGCGCGATGGTGAAGGGCTGCCCCATACGCAAAGCGGTAATGGCGGTTCGAGGTCAATCGCATCACCGACTATCTACTGCTGAACTTGAGCGGGCTATCGGTATATGCCCCTCTTCGCTACACCCAGAACAAGCTGATCGATCGCGCCCGAACCGCAGGACGGGCCCTTGAAAGGGAGTTTGCTCACCAGCAGGGTCTTGAAAGGATTCGAACTGCGGACCCATCAATTGCTACCCGTATGGCTTTTCGCAGAGCCATCCAAGCGCAGTTGCGACTGCGCTTCACGGCATCCAGGAAGGTCTTGCCGGCAGGATTCCGCCCGACAGAACCTGGTTTAGTTCAGCGTGGCACCAGGACCCCACGCCCTTTAAATCTTTCAAAGACTTATCGTGCCGATCGGCGTCGAACCCCTGTGCCGATTTACAGCCAGAACACCGGTTACCGACCATGCCGAGCAACGGCAAGAAATCGAGGGGCTCCGATCCACGGTCCAGGAACAGTCTTAATGGCATCGTAAAGTTAACGACCGCGAAGAAAAAGCGTGACGCCCGCCGCGTGCACTGATCATGCCCGAGCGATCTTCGCCCACAGGTTCATCGCCGCTGCGCGCAGTTGGCGATGATGGTGGGAGGGAATGTCGTGGCGCGGGATATCGAAAGCGTCCCGAGCTTGCGGACGGCGGAAAGACGACAAGGTAAATGCTACTTTAGTTTGTAATTTCTTGAGTTTAACGACATGCCTTCAGCTCAAAAAGCGCAGGCCAGACGCTTACTGCTGCAGTGGGAATGTCCGCCTGAGCCAGCACGCTTTCGAGCAATTCTAGGGCGACAGATCGGAAGCCGCGCCAAACCGTAGCAACGTCAAGTAGCAACCTGCAAAATGACATCATCCTGGCCGATGTTTCGCTGTGCCGCGCCCAGCTGAACAGATGGATCGCGTTCGCCAGGTCGAGAGCTAGCCCATCGACATCAGCCTCGCCATGTAGGTCGGCGTTCTCTCGCGGCCACCGAGACCTTGCGGTCTTTCCTACGACTGTGATTAGGTTTTGGAACGCCTCGTCAGCGGCCTGTCGGCCAAAAACCTTGGCGGCGACATCCATCAATGCAGATCGGGAAGGATCTACGTCGAGGGCGTCGTCGAGCTTCAAGTAGCTATCAATCCTTCGATTAAGCTCCGAGAGAGACGCCTCATCGACTGATGTGATGTCGACCACAAGTGAGACCAGGGAGACTAGGACACGCCAATTTTCGTCACGCATCTCTTGGATTATACGCGTCAAAAGCCCTGAAGGATCTCTCACCACGAACGCACTGTCAGGCACCATCCAACCAGCTTTTAAGAAAACAGGAATAGGGTCTCGGCTTATCCAGCACAGATCCGGCGACCCGCTTGGAAGGGTGGCAAGCAACTGAGGATTCGGCATCCAATCCCCACCTGTGTCTCGACCGAGCATTGTTATCTGATCGGCCGGTACAGTGGCACCGAGATCCAGCAGTTCTGCAGCGATTGCAGCCCTTATCCGGATGGCCGATAGACTGAAAACGGAATTGCGAACCCACCTGCCCCAGACTTCTTGATCATCGGTAAGCCTGCGCGGGGTCTGCGCGTAGAGCCAGTCACCGAGCGCCCGCAGCGCTGAATTTGATGGCGAAAGCACGCGCATCAACTGATCGGCATGCAGCCATAAAAGATAAAATGCAATCTCGGGATTTAATTTCCGCCAGTCCTCGGACGAGAGCGCTTGTCGGCCACTGTGACGGAGAATTGTTCGGAAGAATCTCAACCTTTCGTCATCGAGCATACCAAGGAAATTGAGATCTTCATCCCGCAACTCACCGGTGCGTGCCAGCGTGAATGCGCGAGTTAGCGAGAGGGAGAGAAAACGCTGGGCATCTCCTGGAGCTTTTCGAATCGCCGGCGTGTAGCTCTCTAGAAGTTCCTCCGGGACCCGTCGTGGAATGCTAGAGGTCCTCCAGACGGCTTCTTCTGGACTAATCTTGTCGCTCAGGATCCTGAAGGACGATTCGATCAGCTCCGCTCCGTTCCCGGAAAAATCAGCGGCAATGCCAAGATAATTCAGCAGAACGCCGGGCTCTGGCAGCTCGAAATCAGCGATGCGCAATTGCTCAGTGTTCTTGAGCCGAGCATCCAACAGGGTGAGCTGCCTCGAAAAATCCGCGGAATATAGGTCGTGAATAACCTCGATCCTTCGTTCGGGGCTTGGCTCGTTCGCCACCGCAACTAGTTCGTCCTCCGATATAGGCTTGCCAACACTGCCCATGGGCATCGAAGTCTTGAGAGTGCGTTCTCTCGTTCGTGGATCGGGGTGGAGTATGGCCATAGTAACCGGGTCAAGAGGGTACGACTTCCGTCCTCGTTTAACGATGGCTTTCGGCTTTCCCTGCTC
>NZ_CFHTCS010000209.1:0-7951 GCF_984369615.1 Martelella sp.
TCGTCTCCCGCAAGATCACGACGACGGTAGACCGCATAGGCCATGGACCCCGCGCGGCGCACCGCCAGATTGCCGCTGTCGGGCCTTGCCGCAAGCACTGCCACATCGGCCTCGCGAAAGGCGAGCGCCAGCGACGGCGCGGCCGCGGCAAGGCAGATGCGAAAGCCATCCTCCGGCCCCTTTATCCGAAGCACATGATCGGCTGCGAAACCCGCAAGCCAGCTGTCGACGGCAATCGACACCCAGGGCATGGCAAATGCCTCGCCATGCCAGTCGGCAATCGCGTCAGCCACCGCCTGCATGCCGCTGACGCGTTCGAACAGCACTTCGCCGTCATGGGCCAGCCGATAGCCGCGCTGGGAGCGCAGAAACAGCGAGCGGCCGAGCGTGCGCTCCAGCGCCAGCATGCGCCGGCCGATGGTCGGCGCGGACAAGCCTGTGCGCTGGGCCGCGGCGCTGAGGCCGCCGAGTTCCGCGACCACATGAAAAAGCTGAAGATCATCCCAGTTCGGATCCGCCATCGCTGCCTGTTCCCGAAGCCTCTTTCCGCCCGTCCACATTACGGCCGCGACGACGCGGATGAACCGTTCACGGCTGAAACAGACGTTTCATCCGCGCTTCTACAGTTCCCGTCCCGAACGGACTAGGTCTTTTCAGCGCCGAAGAAAAGGCGACGCGCCGAAAGGAGGACGTGACATGATTGACTGGCTTTCCATCACCCGACGCAGGGCATTCAGGCCCCGCCCCTCGCTCGCCGATCCGCTGGAGGGCGAGGACTGGCGGGGGCACCAGTGGGCGGCCGCACTGATCAGCCGCCTCATGCGCCGGAGATAAGACGTCCGGCGCCGTCTGAAGCGCCGGGCTGCCTGCCCTCAGGCCCGCTCGCCGTTCTTCAACCGGTAGGAGGGCGCGTACATGGTCACGAGCTCCTCGGTCGCCGTCGGATGAACCGCCATGGTGCGGTCGAAATCATCCTTGGTGCAGCCGCCCTTCAGCGCCACGCCGATCAGCTGCGCCATCTCGCCGGCCTCATGACCGAGAATATGGGCGCCGACAACCTTGCGATCGGCGGCGTTGACGATCAGCTTCATCACCGTCTTCTCGTCGCGGCCGGACAGCGTCGCCTTCATCGGCCGGAATTTCGCCAGATAGACTTCGAGCTCGTCATAGCGCTCGGCCGCAACATCTTCCGGAAGACCGACCGTGCCGATCTCGGGCTGCGAGAACACCGCCGTGGCGATCAGGTCATGGTCCGGTTTCGTCGGGTTGTCCTTGTATTCGGTCTCGATGAAGCACATCGCCTCATGGATGGCGACCGGCGTCAACTGCACCCGGTCGGTCACATCTCCGAGCGCGTAGACATAGTCGACATTGGTGCGCGAATAGTCATCGACGACGATCGCGCCCTTCGCGTCTGTCTCGACGCCGATGGACTCAAGCCCGAGGCTCTTTGTGTTGGGCAGCCGGCCAAGCGCCATCATCACCTTGTCGACGTTGAACACGTGCCCCTGCTTGGTCTCCGCCTTGAGACGCCCGTCGGCGGCCTGGGACACATCGAGAATGGTGTCGCGGCAGACGACGCGAATACCCTTCTTCTCCATCGCCTCGCGCAAGTTCGTGCGCATGTCCATGTCGAAACCGCGCAGGATTTCCGGACCGCGATAGATCAGCGTCGTCTCGACGCCGAGGCCGTTGAAGATATTTGCGAACTCGACGGCGATATAGCCGCCGCCTGTGATCGCGATCGATTTCGGAAGCTCCTCCAGGTGGAAGGCTTCGTTGGAGGAAATGCACAGCTCCGAGCCCGGCATTTCCGGATGCGGATTGGGTGCGCCGCCAACGGCGATCAGGATCTTCTCCGCCGTCACTTCCTGGCCCGAGGCGTTGAGGCGCAGGCGATGCGGCCCGATGATCTCGGCGCGGCTTTCCAGGATTTCGGCGCCGGCATTTTCCAGGCCCTTGCGGTAGAGCCCTTCAAGGCGTCCGATCTCCTTGTCCTTGGCGGCGATCAGGTCCGGCCAGGAGAAACGGCGCTCACCCACATGCCAGCCATAGCCCGCAGCGTCCTCGAAATGTTCCGGAAACTGTGACGCGTAGACGAAGAGTTTCTTCGGCACGCAGCCGCGAATGACGCAGGTGCCGCCGAAGCGGTATTCCTCGGCGATCGCCACCCGCTTGCCAAGCCCCGCTGCAAGCCGCGCGGCGCGCACGCCGCCCGATCCTCCGCCGATAACAAAAAGGTCAAAATCGTAATCGGACATCGGGAGGCTCCTTCTGGACGTCAAGGTTTTGGAAAAGGTCGGGCCTGAATATGGCAATTCGCACCGGAAAAAAAAGACCGAAGGCGAAGCGAGAGCGGACTTGGGACGAAAACGGCAAAGGGCGCGCCGAACGGCGCGCCCTTGAAGAAAAAATCACAGCGCGCCGATTACTCGGCCGCCGGAGCCGAACCCGTCTGTTCAGCAATACGCGCGTTCAGTTCTTCCTGGGCCTGTTGATTGAGGTCGCGGGCGATGCCCCTTGCCCAGATGTCGCCGGCCTGGCTCAGTTCGCGCGCGGCGATCGGGCCGTACTGGATGAACTTCTGGCCGAGATCGGAGCTGTAGAAATCCGCCAGCTTCTGCAATTCTTCCTCGGTGAAGATATTGGCATAGATCTGCGCGCCTTCGTTCTCGAGGTCGGCGCGGCGCGGCGCAAGCGCGATCGCCGTGTCCGTGACGACTTCATCGATCAGCGAATGATAGTTCGGATAGACCTGCGTCATCTGCGACTGCACGAGATCTGCCTGATTCGGCAGGATCTCGTCGAACTGCGAGTTGATGCCCAGCGCATTGAGGGCGGCCTTGGCTGCCGCCAGATGCTCGGGCGACACATCCTGCGCGGCAGCAACGGAAAAGGCGCCAAGTCCCATTACCGTGGCGGCGATGGCCACGGAACGGCCGATCTTGGTGTGAAATCTCATAAAGGACTCCTGTCTACTCGGTTGCTTTGAGTGTGCGCACGCCACCGCCGGATGCCACGACGGCCAGCGTCGCTATATCGATAAACAGCCCGTGCTCCACAACGCCCGGGATGATATTGAGCGCCACGGAAAGAGCCTCTGCATCGGGAATGCGGCCAAATGATGCGTCGAGGATGTAATGCCCTCCATCGGTCATGAACGGGCCGTCGCCCGAGCGGCGCAGATCGAGCGACCCGGAAAGATCGAGGCGCGAGGCGGCCTTCTCGATTGCAATGCGCGTGGCGGCAAGTCCGAAGGGCATCACCTCGATCGGTAACGGAAAGGCGCCGAGATGGTCGACCACCTTCGTCTCGTCGGCGATCACGATCATCGCCTTCGAGGCCGAGGCCACGATCTTTTCACGCAGCAGCGCGCCGCCGCCGCCCTTGATCAGGTTCAGCGAGGGATCGATCTCGTCGGCGCCGTCGATGGTCAGGTCAAGTTCGGGCGATTCGTCGAGCGACTTCAGCTCGATCCCGAGTTCGAGGCACTGGCGGGCCGTTGCCTCCGACGTTGGCACGCCGATGACGTTGAAGCCGTTCGCCACTTTCTCGCCGAGCAACGCGATGAATTCACGCGCGGTACTGCCGGTTCCGATGCCGAGACGCATTCCGTCCTCGACGTATTCAAGCGCCGTTTCGGCGGCCTTGATCTTCAATTGACGCGCGTCCATGCGTCACATGCTCCTTCTGATATACGCTAAGGTGTTTACACGCCACAGGCGCTAAACAAAAGTCCTTTTGCAGGAAGCCTCGGCTTCGGCTCTATTGAATAGCATCGCAGCAAGGACACGAATATTGCAAACCACAATCGCGCGCAAACTTCGTGCCGATTGGCTGAGGACCGGCCTGCCCCTCCCGGACGCCGGCCGAAGCGCATCACCCCGGAAGGAAACCGAATGTCATCTCCGCTCGTCATCTTCGATCTGGACGGAACGCTCGTCGACACCGCGCCCGACCTGATCGAGAGTCTCAACCATGCCATCGCGCCGCAAGGCCTGCAGCCCTTCGATATATCGCAATTGCACCAGCTTGTCGGCAAGGGCGTGAAGGTCATGATCGAGCGGGCCTTCGCGTTGCGCGAGGCCGCGCTTGACGAAGAGACGTTTGAGGCCTGCTTCGACCGCTTCACCACCCACTACCGCGACGGCATGCCCGGCAAAAGCCGCCCCTATCCCGGCACGCGCGCGGCGCTCGATCGGCTGAAGGACGGGGGCTTCACGCTTGCCGTCTGCACCAACAAGCGCATGCCGCTGACCATGCCGCTTCTGACCAGTCTGGACCTTGCCGGCTATTTCGATGTCATCACCGGCGGCGACAGTTTCGAATACCGCAAGCCCGATCCGCGCCATGTCCTCGGCACCATCGCGCGCGCCGGCATGGACCCGCAAAACGCGGTGATGATCGGCGACAGCTCGAACGACATCGATGCCGCCAGGGGCGCCGACGTCGCCTCGGTGGCCGTTACCTTCGGCTATGCCGACCGGCCGGTCGAAAGTCTTGGCGCGAACCGGTTGATCAGCCATTTCGACGAACTGACGGCAGCGCTCCTCGAAGAGGTTCTCGTCCGCTGAAGCGGCAACGAAAAAGGCGCGCCGGGAGATCCGGGCGCGCCTTTCCTTACAGACGTGTGGTTTTCCGAGCCGGTCAGCTGCTGGCCTTGCGCGCCTGGCTTTCCGCCTCCAGGGCGCGGTTCAGATACATGTCGCGTTCATAGACGTCGTCATAATACTGGATGTCGCCGGTCGCATCCGGCCAGGCGGTGAAATAGGTCACATAGACCGGGAATTTCTCCGGCACGTCGACCGGCATGTTCTGGCCCGTCGCGATATTGGCCTCGATGTCCGATTCGGGAACGCCCAGCACGGCGGCGGCCATCTTGTTGGGCTCGGCGAGCCGCACGCAGCCGTGGCTGAGCGCGCGGACGTCACGTTCGAAATAGCTCTTCTGCGGCGTGTCGTGCATGTAGATCGCATGGTCATTGGGGAACAGGATCTTCAGTTGCCCCAGAGCGTTGCGCTCTCCCGGCGGCTGGCGCACGTCAACCATCGGGGCGGACGCCCAGTTGACCGAGGAGGACGACACGCGACGGCCGTTATAGCTCACCTCATAGCCGATCTGGTCGAAATAAGAGGGATTGGCCCTCAGTTTCGGCAGGTACTCATTGACGACGATCGACCGGGGAATGCCCCAATAGGGATTGAACTCGACGGTCTCGATCTCGTCACGGAAGAAATAGGTCTGGTTGCGCGTATTGCCGACAACGACGCGCATGTCGAAATTCTCGCCATTGTCGTCGTGGTAATAGACGCGGTAGGCCGGCTGGTTGATAAACACATAGCGCGGGCCGAAATCCTCCGGCAGCCACCGCAGCCGCTCCATGGCGGCGACCACCTTCTCGGCCCTGTCGTCATTGGTCTCGACATCGAAGGCCGCGATCGTCTTCGGGCCGACGACGCCGTCGACGTAGAGGCCCTGCGCATCCTGGAAGGCGCGCACCAGTTCGACCAGTTCGGGCGTGTATTCGGTTCCGCCGTCATAGGCGTCGAACACATCGGAATGGTCCTGGATGAAGGCCTTGGAACTCTTGCGCTTGATCGCCTTCACCAGCTTCGGCACATCCTCGTCATTTTCGCCGGGATGGATGAAGACGCCGCTGCGGAACACGATCGGTTCGACATATTCATGGTCGGCGCGCAGTTCCTTCAGCGCCGTCTTGAGCTCCTTGAACCGGTCGCTCTGCGGGTTGTAGCTCTCCATCAGCCCGGCGACGTTCTCGGCCTTGCCGAGCGCATTGATCGCCTCTTCCAGGTCAACGGGATTGCGCGGAAGGTCGTGGAACTCCGAAATCCGGTTCGGATCGACGCGGCCGCGCCTGGCATCCTGCATATAGGTCAGCACCTTGGCCGAAAGCGCCAGTTCGAAGCGCATCAGTTCGGCCTCGCGCGCGGCCTCGCCATCGGCCAGCGCGAGATCCGGGCGGTTGACCGAATAGTCGGAAGCGTCAAGCCCCCAGGCGTCGGCGCCGGCAAGGACGTCGAGCGCGGCTTCCGCCCTCGGGGTGATCGCCTCGTCGGAAACCCAGATCAGCTCGCCGCCATTCGCGTAATAGCCCTCGATCGCCGTCGCGACATCGTCGACGGCCTTGACCCGGGCATCGGTGAGGTAACGGCGGGGATCATTGCCGTCGATCGCGACCATGGTCTCGGCCGGGCCGGCATCGCTCATCGTCTCCGTCTCGAGCGCGGCGACTTCCGTCGACGTCTCGCCGCCTTCCGGCATCACGGTCTCTTCGGCGGAGATGGATCCGGTCACAACCGGATCGCGAACCTCGCTGATCGCGATGAAGCGCATCGAATCAGCCTTGTAGGTGTAATATTTCGGGGGCGCGACCTTCGGGGCGGAATAGGTGCGCTGCACCTGCTGTTGCTGCTGCGGCTGTTGTTCGACGACCGGCGCCCGGTCAGCCTCCTTGTTTCGGCCGCGCAGAATATCCATCAGTGTCAGGGCGCTGGCGGAGGACGGCACGAAGGCAGCCGAGACCGCGGCCGCGACGGCCACCGATGAGACGCGAACTAGAAGCTTGTTGCGCAATTTTTCACCCCGTTAGACAAAACCAAGAATTGAGACCACCTTACCTGCAATGGGCAGATCCCTCCAATAACAATTGTGCTATCGGAACAGGCCGGCGCGGCTGTGTTGACGAAAAACAACACAACCCCTTTGAAAGTTCCGGATCGGGGTCGCCTGATGTGAACACTATCAGCGCAGCATTAACAGTGCCTTAAGTTCAGGCGCGAGGCATTCCGACGGTATCAAGCCGACCTAAATCGAATAAACTGAAGCGCCTTGTTGACAGATCGGCCTTGAGCGCGCGATTGCATAGCCACGCTTTTCCGGCATGACGTCTTTCAAGTGTGCCCTTCCGCGGGCCGATGCACTGAGGTGGAGAAAACATGACTGATACCCGCACCGAAACCGATACATTCGGCCCGATCGAAGTGGCGGCCGACCGCTACTGGGGCGCACAGGCTGAGCGTTCGCTCGGTAATTTCAAGATCGGCTGGGAAAAGCAGCCGCTTTCCGTCGTTCGCGCGCTCGGCATCGTCAAGCAGGCCGCCGCCAGGGCAAACATGGCCCTCGGCCGGCTTTCGCCGGAGATCGGCAACGCGATCGTCAATGCCGCACAGGAAGTCATCGACGGCAAGCTCAACGACCATTTTCCGCTGGTCGTCTGGCAGACCGGCTCGGGCACGCAGTCGAACATGAATGCCAACGAGGTGATTTCCAACCGCGCGATCGAGATGCTCGGCGGCGAGATGGGTTCGAAGAAACCGGTCCATCCCAATGACCATTGCAATATGAGCCAGTCGTCGAACGACACCTACCCGACCGCCATGCACATTGCCTGCGCCGAGCAGATCGTTCACCACCTTCTGCCGAACCTGAAGCACCTGCAGGAGGCGCTCGCCGCCAAGGAAAAGGAATTCAAGGACATCATCAAGATCGGCCGCACGCATACGCAGGATGCGACGCCGCTGACGCTCGGCCAGGAATTTTCCGGCTACACCGCCCAGGTCGCCTCCGCGATTGCCCGGCTGGAACTGACGCTTCCGGGGCTTTATCAGCTTGCCCAGGGCGGCACGGCGGTCGGCACGGGCCTCAACGCGCCGATCGGCTTTGCCGAGAAGGTGGCGGAAGAAGTCGCCGAGATCACCGGCCTGCCCTTCATCACCGCGCCGAACAAGTTCGAGGTTCTGGCCGCCCATGACGCGATGGTCTTTGCCCACGGCGCGATCAACGCCGCCGCGATGGCCTGCTTCAAGATCGCCAACGACATTCGTTATCTGGCCTCCGGCCCGCGTTCGGGCCTCGGCGAACTGGCGTTGCCGGAAAACGAGCCCGGCTCCTCGATCATGCCCGGCAAGGTCAACCCGACCCAGAACGAGGC
>NZ_CFHTCS010000210.1:0-7941 GCF_984369615.1 Martelella sp.
TTTCGGAACCTGATTTTGAGTCAGGCGCGTCTACCAGTTCCGCCAAAGGGGCCCGCCGGTCGAGACCGGGTTGGGGCGAAATATACGGGGTACGACCGTTGCGTCAACCGGGATTTTGATCCCGATCATGCGAAAAGCGGGTTTCACGCCGTAGTGAAGAATGGACAAGCGGCGCGGGATTTACCATCCTCCGGCAATACTCTAAATCCTTGTCTCCAATTATTTCCGGATCATCCCATGTTGCGCCGCCTTTACAACTGGACACTCTCCCTTGCCGCGACGCGCCACGCAGAACGCGCGCTGTTTGCCATTTCCTTTGCCGAAAGCTCCTTCTTTCCAATCCCGCCGGACGTTCTGATGATCCCGATGGTCATCGCCAAGCCGCTCAGCTGGGTCCGGATCGCCTTCATCTGCACGCTCGCCTCGATTCTCGGCGCGATCGGCGGCTATCTCATCGGCATGTTCCTGTTCGAAGCCGTCGGCCAGCCGATCCTCGCCTTTTACGGCAAGGAACATTCCTTCGAGCAGATCGCCGAATGGTACAACACCTGGGGCGGTTGGGGGGTTCTCTTTGCCGCCATCACCCCCTTCCCCTACAAGGTGCTGACGATCTTCTCCGGCGCGACGGGGCTCAATTTCGGCATCTTCCTCCTGGTCAGCGTCATCGGCCGCTCGTTCCGCTTCTTCCTGATCGCCTTTCTGCTCAACCGCTACGGCGTGCCGATCCGCGATTTCATCGAGAAATATCTCGGCATTCTCTTCACCGTCTTCGTCGTGCTTCTGTTCGGCGGATTCTACCTCGTCAAATACGTCTTCTAGGCTCACCCCATGCTCCCCCGCTTCATCACAGACAATCGCCTCGTCATCAGCCTCGTTCTGGTGACGCTCGGCATGGCCGTCTCGGTGCTTTCGGCCCTCGGCTTCGAGCATATCGGCGGCTACATTCCCTGCCATCTCTGCCTTCTGGAGCGCAAACCCTATTATATCGGCGTGCCCGTCGGCATTGTCGGGCTGCTCGCCATCCGCTTCGGCGTCCTGCCGCGCCTCGTCGGCAGGCTTGCGCTCATCGTCATTGCCGCGCTGATGGTCTGGGGCATGGTGATGGGCATCTATCATTCCGGCGTCGAATGGCACTGGTGGGCAGGACCTTCGGATTGCTCCGGCTCGCTTTCCGGCATGACCACCGATGCAAGCTCGCTGCTGGCCGATCTCAACCGCGTGACCGGCCCGAAATGCGACGAGGCGGCGCTGCGCGTGCTCGGCCTGTCCTTTGCCGGCTGGAACGTTGTCGTCAGCGTCATCATCGCGGCCATCGCGCTCTGGGGCGTCCGCAGGACGGCGCAGTAGCGTCTGGCAGAAGTCCGGGCGTATTTTTCGCGCCCGGTCCCCTTGATCCTCACCCTGCTATAGCTTCTACATTCATCTCCATCTCAACCATGGAGGCAGCAAAGCATGTCGGGGCATCATCACGCGCACGGTCACGGCGGCCACGAGGGGCATGGCGGGCACGGGCATTCTCATGCGCCGAAAAGCTTCGGCCGCGCCTTTGCCATCGGCATTTCCCTCAACATCATCTATGTGGCGCTGGAGGCGGTTTTCGGCGTCATCACCGGGTCGCTGGCGCTTCTGGCCGATGCCGGGCACAATCTCTCCGACGTTCTGGGGCTCGTGCTGGCCTGGGGGGCAATCTGGCTGGCGGCGAAACCGCCCGGCGGCATCCGCACCTATGGCTTCAAGCGCGCGCCGATCCTGGCCTCCCTTGCCAACGCCATCATCCTGATCGTTGCCGTGGGCGCCATCAGCTGGGAGGCGATCGGCCGGTTCTTCACGCCCGAACCGATCGAGACCGGCACGGTGATCTGGGTCGCGGCCGCCGGCGTTCTGGTCAACGGTTTCACCGCCTATCTGTTTGCCTCCGGCAGCAAGTCAGACATCAATATCCGTGGCGCCTACCTGCACATGGCCGCAGATGCCGCCGTGACCGTCGGCGTCATCGTCGCGGCCATCGTCATCGGCTTTACCGGCTGGGACTGGATCGACCCGGCCGTCAGCCTCGTCATCGGCTTCGTCATTCTCGTGGGGACCTGGGGCCTCTTGCGCGATTCCACCCGGCTCGCCATGGACGCGGTGCCCGCCGGCATCGACATTGACGACGTGCGCCAGTTTCTCGAAGGGGCCGAAGGCGTCGATGAGGTCCACGACCTCCATATCTGGGCGCTCAGCACCACCGAAACGGCGCTGACGGCGCATATCGTCTGCGCCGAGGGCTATCACCGCCCGCTGCTCGCCACGCTCCCCGAAGAATTGCGGGAGCATTTCGAGATCGGCCATACCACACTGCAGATCGAAACCGCAGACACGGCCGAAAAATGCAGGCTGCGTCCGCCGGACGTGGTCTAGAGCGCTTCCAGGGCATTTCGCAGTCGGATGGTACCATCTGACGCCCGCGAAAATGCGCAGAAACAAATGAGCAGGGTGACTCCGCGTTTCCATGAAGGGCGGAACCGATCTAGACGCGATCTCCGTCCTGATCAAAGAAGTGGAGACGGTCGGGCGGAAGCGACACCGTGATCTCGCCATCGAACCGAAGCGCGGCCCGGTCCTGGGTGAACATCTTGAGATCCTGACCGCCGACGTCGAGATGCACGATGATACCAAAGCCGGTCGGCTCAATGAGTTGGGTTTCGGCGGTGACAGCAGCGCTTTCGGCCGAACGGACGACATGTTCCGGGCGGATGCCAAGCGTCATGGCGCTGCCATCCTCCATGCCGGGGCGCACAGGGAGCGCCACCTCGACGCCCCGATCAAGCGCCAGCACCGGTCCGCTCTCCTTCAATCGCAACTGCCCCTCAAGAAAGTTCATGCCGGGCGAGCCGATGAAGCCCGCGACAAAACGGTTGACCGGGCGGTCATAGAGATCGAGCGGGCTTCCCACCTGCTGGACGATGCCGCCATTCATGGCAACGATCCGGTCGGCAAGCGTCATCGCTTCGATCTGGTCGTGGGTCACATAGATCGAGGTGGCACCGATATTCTTGTGGAGCTGCTTGATTTCGGCGCGCATCTGCTCGCGCAGGCGCGCGTCCAGGTTCGAGAGCGGCTCGTCGAACAGGAAGGCCTTCGGCTCTCGCACGATGGCGCGCCCCATGGCGACGCGCTGGCGCTGGCCGCCGGACAGCGCGCGCGGGCGGCGTTCGAGCAGCGGATCGAGGCCGAGGATCGTCGCCGCCCTGCCGACCACGGCCTTGATGGTTTCGCGCGGCGTTCGGCGCAGGCGCAGGCTGTAGCTCATATTGTCGGCGACGCTCATATGCGGATAAAGCGCGTAGGACTGGAACACCATCGCGATATCGCGATCCTTGGGCGCCAGATCGTTGACCCGCCTGCCGGCAATGGCGATATCGCCGCCGGTGATCTCCTCAAGCCCGGCAATCATGCGCAACAACGTCGACTTTCCGCAGCCCGAGGGGCCGACCAGAACCACAAACTCACCGTCTTCGATGTTGAGGTCGACGCCGTGCAGCACCGGGGTCCTGCCATAGCTCTTGCGCACGTCCGATATATCGATGGAAGCCATTTGGAAATCCTTTCAGCCTTTGACGGCGCCGGCAGTGAGGCCTTTGACGAGATAGCGCTGGATAGCCAGGAAGAAGATGCAGGCGGGAATGAGCGCGAGCACGCCGGCGGCCATCATCTGACCGAAGTCGACGGAGAACTTGGACACGAAGGTGAGGAGACCGACCGGAAAGGTCGCCGCGCTGTTGCCCGAAATCAGCATCAGGGCAAACAGGAGCTCGCTCCAGGCGGCGGTGAAGACGAAACCGAGCGTGGCGGCAATGCCCGGCAGGGTGAGCGGCAGGATGATCTGGCGGAACGCCTTGAACCGCGTCGCCCCGTCGATCATCGCCGCTTCCTCGAGATCCTTCGGAACGCCATCGAAGAAGGATTGCATCAGGAAGGTGGCGAAGGGCACGTTGAAGGCGGTATAGACGATGATGAGGCCCGCCAGCGTGTCGGTCAGCCCGAGCGGCGACAGAAGCTTGAAAATCGGCGCCACCAGCATGACCAGAGGAAACATCTGCGTGATCAGCATCAGCGCCACGATCCAGTATTTGGTCTTGAAGGCAAAGCGCGACAGCGCGTAGCCCGCGAGCGAGGCAACGATGGTGACGGCGATCGCCGTGGAGCCCGAAACGATGACGCTGTTTCTGAAGAACAGCGGGAAATCGGAATGACGCAGCACGAAGTCGAAATGTTCGAACGTCATGCGCGATGGCCACATCCGGACCCCTTCGCTGTAAAGCAGCCTGTTGGGCGTTACCGCCACTTTCAACAGCCAGTAGAGCGGGAACAGCGCAAAGGCGACATAGGCGAGGATTGCGAGGCGGTGGGCTGCCGTGAGGGCTATTCTTTTCGGTCGCATCGTCTCAGCCCTTGTTCAGCAATGTCTGGCGCAAAAGGATGATCAGCAGGGCATAGGCCAGAAGCAGCACCAGCAGCACGAGCGCAATCGCCGAGGCATAACCGAAATCGAGCTTGCGGAAGGCCTGGGTGAAGATGTAGCTCGCGACGATCTGCGTCCGGTTGGCCGGCCCGCCGGATGTCATCACCACGATCAGATCGGCGAAGTTGGCGATCCAGACCGTGCGCAGCAGGATGGTGATCGCCATGGTCGGCGCCAGAAACGGCAGGGTGATGGACAGGAACCGCTGCACCGGGCCGGCGCCGTCAATGGCCGCCGCCTCGTAGAGGTCGCGCGGGATCGACTGGAGCGCCGCCAGCATGGTGATGGCGAAGAAGGGGATGCCCCACCAGACATTGGCGGCGATCGGCCCCCACATGGCGAGGGCGGGGTCGGAGAGGATGTTTTCCGGTTCGGCCATCAGGCCCAGCGCGTGAAACCAGTGCGGCAGCGGACCGATGACCGGATTGAAGAGCCAGGCCCAGTTGAGGCCGGCGAGAAAGGTGGGCACGGCCCAGGGCAGGAAGACCAGCGCCTGAACCAGGCCGCGTCCGTAAAACGGCTTGTCGAGCAGGAGCGCCAGGATGAGACCGAGGACAAACTGCAGGAAAACGGATGCTCCGGTCCACCACAGCGTGTTGCCGAGCGCACGACGAAAGGCCTTGTCCCCGGCAAGCGCGTGGAAGTGATCAAGCCCGATGAAGCCGCCCGAAAACGGATTGAGAAGCTGGATATCGCGGAAGGCGTAGGAAATGCCCACGACAAGCGGAACCAGGATCACCGCGGCGATCAGAAAGAGCGCCGGAGCGCTGTAGAGATAGGGCTCGAAAAACGCGCTTGCCCGCTTCGCCAGTGGCTTTCTGGCACGGTTGTCCACCGCGTCGGTCATCGTCTGTCCTTTGAATGATCGAAGAAAGGCGCCAGCCGGCTGCGGTCTCCCGCAGCCGGCCGCACGGATACGTTATCTGGCGAGGTGCTTCTTCTGCGCCTTGGTCAGGTAGTCGGCCCACTCATCGGCCATTTCCTGCGCGGTGATTTCGCCGAGCAGGGCCTGCTGCGAGGTCGAGATGGACAACGAATCCTTGAAGAAGCCGAACTCCTCGAGATAGGTCGGCATCACGGTCGGCACGGCATCCGGGTCGTTCAGCTCCTCGAACCAGCCGGCAAACTGAGGGCTGTCATAGAAGGGGTCCTCCTCGGCCGCCCTCTGCACGGGAAGCGCGCCGGTGCGCTTGTTCCAGGCGATATTGCCTTCCGGGCCCTCGAGCGTTGCGATCAGCTTCCAGGCGAGGTCCTTGTTCTCGGAGGCCGACATCATCGACCAGCCGGCATAGCCGATGGTCGGGAAGGTCTTTCCGGACGGCCCCTTCGGCATGGTCGTCACGCCGTAATCGCTCTCGTCCATGTGCTCGGCAATGGCGATCAGCGCATCGGGGTCCTGGTCCAGGAAGGCACAGGTGCCGGAATAGAAGCCGGCGACGATCTCGTTGAAGCCCCAGTTGACCGAATCCTTCGGCGCGTAGCCGTTCTGATAGAGGTCGATCAGCCACTGGAAGCCCTCGACCCACCCCTCCTGATTGGCCGTGGAGGTGCCGTCTTCCTCGAAGAATACGTTGGAGCCGGCCATGTCGGCGCCGTACATCAGCCAGCCATTCAGCCCGCCGGCGCCGCCGCGCAGGCAGTAGCCGTATTTGCCGTCCAGTTCGGAGATCTTCGTCGAGGCTTCCGTGAATTCGGCAAGCGTGGTCGGCGGCTCGGAGATGCCGGCGGCTTCCAGCAGGTTCTTGTTGTAGAACATGGCGCGCAGATAAAAGCCGTAGGGCAGCATGTAGGCCGTGCCGTCAACCTCGCGACCGAGCTCCAGCGCCCGGTCCGTCAGGTCATCGGTATATTCCCAGTCGGCGAGATAGGGCTCGAGGCTTTCCAGCATGCCGTTATTGGCATAAAGCGAAACCCAGGAATCCGGCATCTCGACCACATCTGGAATATTGCCGGCGGAGACCATGGTGGCGAACTTCTGGAAGGCCTCGCCCCAGGGCAACGAAATGATCTCGACATCGGTACCCGGATTGGCCTCCTCGAAACGCGCGACGATTGATTCCAGCGTTTCGGTTCTGGCCGGGCTGGTGATGACCTCGACCAGGATGAGCGTTTCGGCATGGGCGGCAGACGCCATGAGCGCCGAAAGGCATGTGGCTGTAAGCAGTTTCTTCATTTCCATTCCCCTTGCTTTTTGCTTCTATGCGTTGAAGTCTCAGTTTTTTGCGGCCTCGAAGGCCGCCTCGAGGTCGCGCCAGAGCGCTTCCGTGCCCTCCAGCCCGACATGAATGCGCACGGAGCGCGGATCGAGGCCGAAAGCGCGCGCCGAATTCGGCTGCGCCTTCTGCGCCAGAACCACCTCTCCGGGCACGATCAGGCTTTCATGACCGCCCCAGCTGACGCCGAGCTTGAACAGCGAGAGCCGGTCGCAGAAAGCCTTGATGTCGATGCGTTCGGAAAGGTGGAAGGAAAACAGGCCGGAGGTTCCGGAAAGCCCGGGCGGAAGCCGGTTTTTCAGACCCGGATGACAGACCTTGGTGACGTCCTCGCGGGCGGCGAGCCGCCTGGCGATTTCAAGCGCGGAGGCCTCATGCGCCTTCATCCGGATGGCAAGCGTTCTCAGTCCGCGCGTCAGAAGCCAGGCATCGAAGGGGGCAAGCTTGCCGCCGAGATAGGACAGCGCCTCCCCGCGCAGCCGCCCGACCATCTCCTTCGAACCGGCGACGACGCCGGCGACGACATCGCTGTGGCCGGAGATATATTTGGAGGCCGAATGGAGAACGAGATCGACGCCGAGCGTGACCGGCTGCTGGAAAACGGGACTCGCCCAGGAATTGTCGATGACCGAGAGCGCGCCATGTTTCTTTGCAAGCGCCGCCAGCGCGCCGACGTCGTGAGCCTCCATTTCCCAGCTCGTCGGGCTTTCCATATAAAACAGCTTCGCGCCGGACAGCGCCGCATCGACCGCTTCAAGGTCCAGCCCGTCCACATACTCGACCTCGATCTTCATCCGCTTCAGGATGGTGCCGAACAGCCGGTAGGCATCGGGATAGACGTTGCGCACGGCAACGATCCGGTCTCCCGGCTCGACGAAGGTGATGATCGCCGCCGAAATCGCCGCCATGCCGCTGGCAAAGCCCACCGCGTCCTCCGCCTTTTCCATGCGCGCCAGCATTTCCTCGAACACCCTGACCGTCGGGTTTGCGGCGCGCGAATAGACGAAACGCTCCTTCCGCCCGGCATAGGTGTCGAGCATCTCGTCGTAGTTCTCGAAGGTGAACAGCGATGTCTGCACGATCGGCGGAACGACGGCGGCGAAGGCATGGACCCCGTCATGGGCGCCGATCAGCGCGATTTCGTCGGCTTGGGAGAGGCCGTCATTCATTTGGACATTTCCTTGATGTCTTCCTCGACGACGTCGAGGATCTTCAGTGTTTCCC
>NZ_CFHTCS010000211.1:0-7867 GCF_984369615.1 Martelella sp.
GCGGCCGACGCCAAGCACTGGCCGTTCAAGATCGCCAATGTCGACGGCAAGCCGGTCTGCGCCGTTCTGCCGTCCAATGCCGAAGTCTCGATGAAGAAGCTTGCCGCCGTCTTCAAGGGCAAGCATGCGCATATGCTGGATGTGCCCGCCGCCGAGCGGCTTTCCGGCTATCACGTCGGCGGTATCTCGCCCTTCGGCCAGAGAAAGCGCGTGCCGGTGGTCTTCGAAGCCGCCGCGCTTGGCCAACCTTACGTGATCATGAATGGCGGCCAGCGCGGCCTTCAGGTCAAGCTTGCGCCGGCAGATGCGGTCAACGCGCTCAGCGCTCAAACGGCGGGCATTATCGCATAAGCCTCAGATCGAATCGCCCCTGGCTGCCTCTTGCGCCTTTGCCAGCGCTTCGGGCGTGAAGGCCGAGCAGGGCGGGCTGGTCTCGATCACGGCGTAGAGATCATTGCGCGCGATGGCGTCCTCGACAAAGGCGAGCCGGTCCTTGCCCTGAAGCGCGATTACGGTGTCGCGCAGGATCGGCGCCGGCTCGTTGCCGTAGCGGCGTGCCTGCCGGGCTTCGACATAATAGCGGATATCCGGATTGAGCCGGATGTCGGACCAGCCCTCGACCTCCGCAAGTGCCGGAAGCGCGAAGGAGTTACCGGTCGCGGCATAGCTGACGAGCCTGTCGAGAAGCCCCATGATGCGGCTTTCTTCCGCGTTGGTGTACGGATGACCAGGTTTGCCGCAGAACAGACCTTCGGTCGGTGTTGCAAAATCGTAGGAATAAAGTTCGCGCAGTTCCTCGGTCACCTCGATGACGATGCAGAACGAAGAGGCTGCGCGGTTGGTCTCAAGCACATGATGCTTCCAGACTTCCAGTCCTTCGTTGAACTCATGCGTGAAAGCGAATTCGGGATAGCGTCGGTTGTAGATCAGATACTCGAACACGATTTCGGCAGAGCAATTATTAATTCCCGCCCCCATCGCTTCCAGATCGGCAATCATGGCGTCCTCTTCTGCGCTGTACTCGTCCATAAAATCCGGGTGAGGGTGGTCTGTGAAAGACCAGTTTTCGGTTGCCTGGGCGGGCAAAAACGCCGTGAACAGAAACAGACAAGCGGCAGACAATGAACGCATTGGTTTTCTCCCGTCAATCCCTGTGGTGCTCGGTCAGCAAGGCCAGTCAGGTCAACGCCGCCAAATGGTCTCAGCATCCGGCACTTCTCTCGCAGCGGCCGCGTCCGACCACGTTGTGCATTCCGGCGAGGTTTCGATCACCCCGCGAAGATCGTTCCGCCCATAGGCCTTTTCGACGTCATCGAGCCGTTCCTGCCCCATCTGAGCGATCACGATCTCCCTGAATTCCGGCGAAAGGGGCTTGCCGGTCTGCCAGGCGAGCGTGCGTTCGAGGAAATAGCGGATATCGGGATTGAACCGCGTCGTCACCGTGTCCTCCCCCAGCCGGAGGAAGGCCTCGACGGCGTCCCTGTTCAGCGTTTCGGCATATTCCGTCATTTTTGCCAGCAGCGCTGACAACCGTTGTTCGGCCTCGGATGCCGGTTCCCGCGCGAGCTTCCCGCAAAAGAGGTCGGGAAAAGGCCCCTCATCGAAAAGAATGTCATCAATGGCGACTTCCAGCAGGCTGACCACGCAGCCGCTCGCGTCATTGCTGCCAAGGCGAACCATGTAATCCATCCACTGTTTAAGGGCGACATCGGTTGGAGCGCCGGCGGCGTAATCCGGATAGTGCGCCTTGTAGATGGCGAATGCCGCCTGAAGCCGGGCGGGGCAGCGCCGCGGCCAGTCAAGATCGTCCGCCTGGCGGAGACGATCCCTTTCGGAAGGGGCAAGCTGGTCGCCATAGGGTTGTGGGTGTTCATCAAAGGACCAGGAAGGTTCATTGGCGGCCAACGGGCCGGCTGCCGATAAAAGGGCCGCGAAAAGACTGAGAGCCAGAGCTTCTGATCGTAAGGACATTCCTCGCCGTCTCCCCTCGCTGGTGGAAATGTTACCCAGGGTTGAGTTGAGGCGATTTTCAATCATATGTCAAGCGATGAACGGTGGGCGAAAGGGGCCTCGTTTGTATCGCAACGGCGCTTCAATTCTCGTTCAAACCACACTAGATAGGTCTCAAGACAAACCAATTGCGTGAGGCCCTCATGACCGTCGAGACCAGACTTCCCCATCCCATCGATCTCAAAGCGCTGGAAAAGCTGGCGGAAGTGGCGGTGCATGTCGGCCTCAATCTGGCGGAAGGCCAGGACCTGGTGATGACCGCGCCGATCGAGGCGCAGCCGCTGACGCGGCTGATCACGCGCCATGCCTACAGGGCCGGCGCTGGCGTGGTGACGACGATCTTCGCCGATCCGCAGGCAACGCTCGAGCGTTTCGAAAACGCCCACGACGCCAGTTTCGACAAGGCCGCCAACTGGCTCTACGAGGGCATGGGCATGGCCTACGCGCGCGGCGCCGCGCGGCTGGCGATCGCGGGCGACGACCCGATGCTGCTTGCCGCCCAGGACCCGGAAAAGGTCTCGCGCGCCAACCGGGCGAATTCGACCGCCTACAAGCCGGCGCTGGAAAAGATCGCCGGCTTCGACATCAACTGGAACATCGTCTCCTATCCCTCGCTTGCCTGGGCCAAGACGGTATTTCCCGATGATCCGGATGCCATGGCGGTGGCGAAACTGGCGAAGGCGATCTTCGCGGCCTCGCGTGTCGACCGGCCGGATCCGATCGCCGCGTGGAAAGAGCATAACGACAATCTCCATGCCCGTTCGGCCTGGCTCAACGGCAAGCGCTTTTCGGCGCTGCGCTATTCCGGGCCGGGAACCGATCTCACAATCGGCCTTGCCGACGAACATGAATGGAGCGGCGGCGCTTCGATGGCCAAGAACGGCATCATCTGCAATCCGAACATCCCGACCGAGGAAGTGTTCACCACGCCGCACCGGCTCAGGGTCGAAGGTCACGTCTCCTCCACCAAGCCTCTGTCGCATCAGGGCACGCTGATCGACGATATCCGTGTCCAGTTCGAGGGCGGGCGGATCGTGCATGCGGCGGCGGCCAAGGGCGGCGACGTCCTGAACAAGGTGCTCGACACGGATGAAGGCGCGCGCCGTCTCGGCGAAGTGGCGCTGGTGCCGCATTCCTCGCCGATCTCGGCAAGCGGCATCCTGTTCTACAACACGCTGTTCGACGAGAACGCCTCCTGCCATATCGCGCTCGGCCAGTGCTATTCGAAATGCTTCATCGACGGCGACAAGCTTTCCGCCGACGAGATTGCGGCCAGGGGCGGCAATTCCTCGCTGATCCATATCGACTGGATGATCGGCTCGGACAAGATCGACATTGACGGGCTCGATGCGCAAGGCAACGCCACGCCTGTGATGCGCGGCGGCGAATGGGCCGACTGAGGGCGCAACAGGTTTGCTGTTGGCGCTGCCACGGCTTCGGCCCGGGGCTGATTCGGGAAAAAGTGCCGCTCAGAACAGGCTGCCCTGTTCGGGCGGCCTTGTTTTGGCGGCTGGCTTCTTCCGCGGCTGCTTCGGCTTTTCAGACGCCGCCATTTCCTTTGCCGGCTCTGCGGTTGCGGCAGCACTTTCGCCCGTTACCGCACTGACGCGGCCATCGGCGAATTCGATTTCGACCGCCTTGCCCTGATCGAGACCTTCGGCGCGTGAAATCGGCCTGTTCGCATCGTCGCGGATCACGGCAAAGCCGCGCGCCAGCACGTTCCTGTAGGATAGGGAGTTCAGCACGCGGTGCTGGCTCGCAAGGGCGGCGCGGTGGGTCTTCAAATTGGCCGCGATCGCCGTATCTGCGCGCGCCGCCAGGACCGAAACCTGTTCGCGGTCGCGCGCCACCATCATCGAAAGCCGCTGCGGCATGCCGGAAAGGCCGGAGGCGCTGCGCTCGAATGTCCGGCGCTTGTTGATCGTGTTGAGTTCCAGCGCCCGCGTCAGGCGCAGCGCGGCCTCGTCAAAACGGCGGCGCGGAAGCGCCAGCAACTGGTCGAGCGAGGGCAGACCGCGGGCAAGACCGGTCAGCGTCTGGCGACGGAAGTCCATCAGCCGCGTCATGGCGGAGGAGAGCCGCGCGGCCTGGCGCGCCTGGTCGGCGACGAGTTCCGCCTTCACCGGAACCGCGCGTTCGGCGGCCCCCGTCGGCGTTGGCGCGCGGTAATCGGCGGCATGGTCGATCAGCGTCCAGTCCGTTTCATGGCCGACGGCGGAAATCAGCGGAATGTCGCTTTCATAGGCGGCGCGCACCACAGCCTCGTCGTTGAAGCCCCAGAGGTCTTCCAGCGAGCCGCCGCCGCGCGCGACGATCAGGACGTCCGGCCGCCGGACCGGACCGTCTGGCGCGCAGGCATTGAAGCCGCGAATGGCAGCGGCCACGGCATCGCCCGAACCCTCGCCCTGGACCTTGACCGGCCAGACGACGACATGAACGGGAAAGCGATCGGTGATGCGGTGGAGAATGTCGCGGATGACCGCGCCGGTGGGCGAGGTGACGACGCCGACGACGCGCGGCATGAAGGGGATCGGCTTCTTGGCACCTTCGTCGAAAAGCCCTTCGGCGGCGAGCTTCTTGCGCCGCTCCTCCAGGAGCGCCATCAGCGCGCCGGCGCCGGCGGGCTCCAGCGATTCGATGACGATCTGGTATTTCGAGGCGCCGGGGAAGGTGGTGACCTTGCCGGTCGCGATTACCTCCATGCCTTCCTCCGGCTTGATCTTCAGGCCGGAAAACACGCCGCGCCAGATCACTGCGTCGATGCGCGCGCGCTCGTCCTTCAGCGAAAAATAGGCATGTCCCGAGGAGTGCCGGCCGCGAAAGCCGGAGATTTCGCCGCGCAGACGGATGCGATCGAACCGGTCCTCCACCGTGCGCTTGATCGAGCCGGAGAGCTCCGAAACGGTGAATTCGGTCAGGTTGGAGGCTGATTCGGCGTCAAACAGATTGCTCATGGCCTCAGTCTAGCCGATTGATCCCCGTCTTTCACCGTTGTTCCCCTGAAATCCCCGCCCGCTGTGGCTCTGGCAGACTCTCCGAAATCAACGTCCAACAGGAGAACTGCCATGACAGATCGTTTTTCCTCACGCAACGCCACGCCGACGAGCCCGGCCTATGACGGTTTCGAAATTGTCCCCGACGACGCCGTTCCGCTGGAAGAGGTGACGCGGGCCATTTATGTCGGCATCGGCGGCAGCATGACCGCAACCCTGATCTCCGGGGAAACGGTGACATTCGAGAACCTGCCCTCCGGCTTCGTTCTGCCGGTTCGCATCAGCCGCGTGCTTGTCACCGGCACCACTGCAGCCGCTCTGGTGGGGCTCGTATGAGGATCGCGAGCGGAATAGCGCTGCCCGGCAACGACCAGCGTTCCGGCGGATTTGCGGTGTCGCCGGCCCTTTATGCCTTCCCGGACGGCGGGACGTGGCGTTTCGGACCGGCGGCGGTTCTGGATTTTGCCGGCAGCCGCTATGCCCTGACCCGTATCGGCGCCCCCGCCATCGGGCTGGCGTCTGTGTCCGAACTGGCAATCCTCTCGGCAGTCTCCTTTGACCGTCTGGTTTCGTTCGCCCGGCCGGGCTTCGCGACCTATATCGACGAAGCAGGCATGATCAGGATGGCGGCGGCGAACGTGCCGCGCTTCGACCACGTCAACGGGCGGCGACAATTGTTGCTCGAAGGGCCTGCGACCAACAAGGTGCTGTGCAACAACGCCAATCCGACCGATCTGACCGGGATCGGGGGGTCGGCCGCACCGGCTGTGCTTTCGGTCGTTGACGATATGGCTGCCCTTTCCGCCGCAGGGCTTTCCGAGGTCTGCTCGTCCGGAAAGGTCTACAGGCTGGACAACACGACCGGGACGGCGGACGCCTTTGCCGTTGCGGCGGGGGACGCGGGTAACACGGCACTTCACTCGATCTCGGCCTATGTGCGCGTGGCGGCGGGCGAGGGCTATCTGCGTATCAGCGGTGTGGTCAACAGCCCCAGTTTTGCGAATGCCGCCTATCAGCGCGTGACGCTCGACGGACACGCGACAACGACCGGCGCGACCTTCAGCGTCCGGGCGCGACCCGGCGCGGTGGTGTACTTCATCCTGCCCCAGTTCGAGCAGTCTGCGGTGACCAGCTCTCCCATCGTCACGAGCGGCGGCAGCGCCGTCACCCGCCCTGCCGACAAGGCGCGGCTGAGTGATGCCGTTGCCACGCTTCTTCAGCGCGACAAGGCCTCCTTGCTGGTTCAATGTGAAGGCCTTGTCGGATCTGTCGGCAGGATCATGGGCGGGGCAAGCTACTATCCCTTGCTCGGCTTTTCCGGAAGCGATCTTCTGGTCGACCAGACGGCGGCACTTGCCACCGGGCTCGCCAGGCCGTTGCCGCGCGCCGGCGTCGCCTTCTGTTTCGACAGGGTCGAGGACGTCATCGGCGGCTCCTACAATGGCAACGCCGTGGTGACGGCAAGCCGGGAGCTTCTGTGCGACACGGCCAGGATCTATCTCGGCCGTGACGAGAACGCATCGACAACCGATCGCTTTGCCGCCGGCTGGTACGATCAACTGGTAATCTGGCCGTTCCGGATGACGGACGCGGAGCTTGAAGCAAAGGCGGCGCCCTATGCGTGATGTGTTTCTGAAGTTCGAAGACCATACCGAGGCGCTGGCGACGCTTGCCAGCGTGGGCGTGACGGTCCCGGCCGAGGAGGGAGCGGATGTCCGCCTTGGCTACCGCGATACCGGCCTGCCGGCGGGCATGCTGGTGCTCAAGCCCGTCGGCGCGGCCTGTGACGGTCTCGTCTACGCCCCGACCGGCGAGACGCGGATGGACGGCGATGGCAATGAGCATGCGGAGATGACGGCCGTCGCCGGCTACCACGTCAATCTCCGTCTGGCCGACGGCACGGTTCTGCCGGCGGAACTGGAGGCCCATGTGGTCGCGCCCGAACCGGCAACGCCGGCCGAACGCTTCGCCTGATGAAAATGAAGAATGGCGACCCGCCGGGCCGCCATTTCCGATCATCCTATCCGCGCATCAGCTGGAACGCTCCCTGATGACTGCCGCAGGCAGCAGCGGGGCTATTCGTTGATCAGCCGCTTCAGCAACTCGACTTCCTGCGAGAGCTTCTGGTCCTTTTCCAGAAGATCCTCGATCTTGCGCACGGCATGCAGAACGGTCGTATGATCGCGTCCCCCGAAGCGGCGACCGATTTCAGGGAAGGAGCGCGGCGTCATGGTTTTCGCCAGGAACATGGCGATCTGCCGCGGCTTGACGATCACCCGCGTGCGGCGGTTGGAAACGAGTTCCTGGCGCGTCACGCAGTAATGACGCGCGACCACGCGCTGGATGTCCTCGATCCGCACGCGCTTCGGTTCGCCCGTGCCGACAAGATGCACGAGCAGTTCGTCGACCCGTTCGATCGAAAGGTCCGGCTCGAAGGAGCGGCGGAACAGGAGCTGGTTGAACGCGCCTTCCAGTTCGCGGCCGCTCGCCGTCACCTTGCGGGCGACATGGTCCAGGACGTCTGCGGCGATATCGATCGACGGGTCTTCCTGGCGGGCGAGGGCGAGCCTGCGCTTCAGCATTTCAAACCGCATGGCATAATCCGGGGCCTCGATCTCGAGCGAGACGCCGCCAGTGAGCCGCGAGCGCACGCGCGGATCGAGCGATTCGAGTTCCCAGGGCGCGCGGTCGGCGGCAACGACGACCTGTTTTGCGCTGTCGAGCAGCGTGTTCAGCAGATGGCAGAACTCGTGCTGGATCATCTTGCCCTGCAGGAACTGCATGTCGTCGATGACCAGAAGATCGATATTGCGCAGCGAATCCTTCAGCGTCAGCGCGTCATTGTCGCGGATCGCGGTGGCGAA
>NZ_CFHTCS010000212.1:0-7792 GCF_984369615.1 Martelella sp.
GTGTCGAGGCGGCGGGCGATCGTGCTGAGGAACCGCTTCTCGGCCTTCACATCCGTGGCGATGGGCCGGAAGAGCGGTGGTTGCGCCTGATTGGTGCGGTTGGTGCGCCCGAGCCCCTGAATGGCGGCATCGGCCTTCCAGCCCGGTTCCAGCAGGTAATGCACGCGCAGCCGCTGGTTTTTCGCCGAGAGTTCGGCGTGATAGCTGCGCCCCGTGCCACCAGCATCAGAGAAGACGAGGATGCGCTTCTGGTCATCCATGAAGGCTGACGTCTCGGCAAGGTTGGCAGAAGGCGCACGGTTCTCGACCGCAAGACGTGCCGATGCCCCGTCACCCTTGCGCACGATCCGGCGCGAACGGCCTGTGACCTCGGCCACCATATCCGTACCGAAACGCTGCACGATCTGGTCGAGCGCACCGGGGACAGGCGGAAGCGACCCCAGCTGCTCCAGCATCTCGTTGCGCCGCGCCACGGCTTCGCGGCATTCCACCGGCTGACCATCGCGGAAGACGGGTCGTGACGAGAGGTTCCCCTCACCGTCGGTGAACGGCTCGTAGAGCTGGACCGGGAAGGAATGCTGCAAATACGAGCCGACATACTCCCTCGGCGTGACATCGACGGAAATATCGTTCCATTCCTCGGTGGGGATCTCGGATAGCCGCCGTTCCATCAGGGCTTCGCCGGTCGAGACGATCTGGATGACGGCGGCATGGCCCGCCTCCAGATCGGCCTCGATAGACCGGATCAGGGTCGGGGTTTTCATGGAGGTCAGCAGATGGCCAAAGAAGCGCTGCTTGGTGCTTTCAAAGGCCGAACGGGCGGCGGATTTGGCCTGCCGGTTCAGCGTCCCCTCGCTGCCGGTGATGTTGGCGGCTTCCATCGCCGCGTCCAGGTTCCCATGAATGACAGCGAAGGCGGCAGCATATGAGTCGTAGATGTGCCGCTGTTCGTCCGTGAGCTGATGCTCGATCAGTTCATATTCGACGCCATCATAGGAGAGTGAGCGGGCGGTATAGAGGCCGAGAGATCGCAGGTCGCGGGCCAGGACCTCCATGGCCGCAACGCCACCGGATTCGATCGCCTCGACGAACTCGGCACGCGTCTGGAACGGAAAATCCTCACTACCCCAGAGGCCGAGGCGCTGAGCATAGGCGAGATTGTGGACGGTGGTGGCGCCAGTCGCCGAGACATAGACGACGCGGGCGTCGGGCAGCGCGTGCTGAAGCCGCAGGCCCGCACGTCCCTGCTGCGAGGCGGCGACATCACCGCGTTCACCTTTTCCGCCACCGGCATTCTGCATGGAATGGCTCTCGTCGAAGATAATGGCTCCATCGAAATCGGACCCTAACCATTCGACGATCTGCTTGACGCGGGAAACCTTCTCGCCGCGGTCGTCGGAGCGTAGCGTGGCATAGGTGGTAAAAAGGATGCCTTCCGACAGCGTGATCGGCTTGCCTTGAGGGAAGCGTGACAGAGGCGTGACCAGCAGCCGTTCCATGCCGAGCGCCGACCAGTCGCGTTGCGCGTCCTCGATCAGCTTGTCGGATTTGGAGATCCAGATCGCTTTGCGCCGACCGCGAAGCCAGTTGTCGAGAATGATGGCGGCGGACTGGCGACCCTTGCCAGCGCCGGTTCCATCACCGAGCATGAAGCCCCGGCGAAAGCGGATCGATCCGGCAGCATCCTCGGGCGCGGCGCTCACATTGTCGAAATGCTCGTCCACGGTCCAGGCGCCGGCGAGATGATCGGCGTGGGCTTCACCGGCATAGATCACCGTTTCAAGCTGGGCGTCCGACAGACGCGCGCAGATGTCGGGCGGCAGCATGGGCCGGTAGGAAGGCTTGGGCGGTGCGACCGAGGCCATGGCGGCGGATTGCACCAGCTTGGTCGGATGCGGCTGTGCACCAGCGATACGCAGCGATTGCAGCGCATATTCCTCATAGATCGCGTCGGACAGGCGAGCGCCTTCCGGTGGCGTCCAGTCCACGGCCTCATAGGCGAGTTCGACGCCATCAGGATCATTGGGCGAAGCAGCGACAGATCGCGTAGCCGCCGAGCGAGCGAGATAGCCCCGCACGGTCTTCGGCGCGGTGGCCCAAGCGGAAACCACGATCTTCGGCAATGACACTGGCAGGCGCGGCGGAACCTGTTCCTCGATCCATCCGATCAGCGTGGCAACATCAGGCGCGATCCCCGGCGAAGCCGGCAAACTGGCGGGATCGTCGGCGGGCAGTTTGTCGATCACGGTCAGCCGCGTGTCGATCGTGGTGCCGTGCTTGGCATAGACCGCACCATCAATGGCGGCGCTGAACACCACACGGCCACGCGCCTGCAAGCGGATGAAAGCGTCCCGCCATGCCGGGGCCTCGGGACCAAAGCCTGCGCCGGTGATCGTCACCAGCCGACCGCCCGGTGCAAGACGGGCCAGCGCCGAGACAACATGGCGGTAGGCCGCATCGGCGACACGCCCGCTGACATTGGCCATAACCGAGAAGGGCGGGTTCATCAGCACCGCGGACGGGACGGCATCTGGGGGCAAATGGTCGTCGATCTGGGCGGCGTCGAACTGGGTGACGGCAAAAGCCGGAAAGAGCTGGGCAAGCAGATCGGCGCGGGTCTCGGCAAGTTCATTGAGGATCAGCGAGCCGCCGATCGTCTGCGCCAGGATCGCCAGAAGGCCGGTGCCCGCCGATGGTTCCAGCACGCGATCATCGGGTGTGATCGCGGCGGCTGTCAGAGCGGCAAGGCCGAGCGGGATCGGCGTCGAAAATTGCTGGAAGTTCTGGCTTTCCTCGGAACGTCGGGTCTGCGTGGGCAGCAGCCCCGCGACCTTTGCCAGCACAGAAATCCGTGAAGCCGGAGACGCGGCTTTACGGAAAAGCGCCTTTCCGTATTTGCGCAGGAAGAGAACGGCAGCGACTTCGCACGCCTCATAAGCGAGCTTCCAGTCCCAGACGCCGGTAGCGTCAGATGCGCCGAAGGCCGTTTCCATCACACCGCGCAGGATGGCAGCATCGACGCGCTGACCGCGTTCCAGATGGGGGAGTAAAAGATTGGCCGCAGCCAGAATGGCGGGCGCAGCCGCCATTGGTGTGACCGGGTCGGTCACGGGGAACACCATGTTCATGCCTGGAACCTCAGGAGAGCGGAAAGGACAGGCCCGAACAGCGCTCTCTCTCGACCGCCCGGACTTAACCCCTTCCGGCCCGCCTCTGACTCTCAAAGCGCAGCATAAAAAAAGCGCCCCGACCGGACGGTGGGGCGCTTGTCAGCGTATTCTCGGGATCATCCAAAGCGGCGACCAGTTGCGGTGAAGGTGTATTCATTGGCGGCAATGGTTGCATCGACAGCCTCGTCCGAGGACAGATAATCATACTCGCGCTCAAGCTGGCGGTAGAGCCAGCGGGCCGACAACGATTCATTATGCACCTCATTCTAAGTGTTTGTAATCATTGGAAGTGTAGTTTGCCGGGGATCGCGACACGGGGCATTTCGGTGCCTCAGGGCTTCGGCAACCGCATCACTTTCGAGGTCGACGATTCTTATCTGATGTGGTGCGTGCCGCATAACCTGTTCAGCCGGCAGGATTTTCTCTTTGATTAGCCGGCGGATGACGTGATGTGTCACCCCCACTTTCTCAGCCGCTTCGGCCATCGTAAGCCACCCGCCCTGCTTGTCGGCCGACGCGTAAGCTCGAATGCCATTGATCTTCCGGGTGGAGGAGACTCGTTTCGCGGTCCAGGTGTGATCGCACCCCGTGCGCAGGCTCATTCTGTTGAGCGTCGCAGCAATGTCACTATCGCTCCAACGTCCGGCCATGGATCGGATCAAGGTCAAGGCATCTTCGGAAGTGACGCGGCCATGCTGGCCGGGTTTGGGCTTCTTGACGCGCAGCTGGGAGTGTTGGCCACCTTGCCAGTGGATGGTCAAGATCACTTCGCGACTTTGCTCATCGACGTCCGCGACAATGTCCTTGATCAGCGTGCGCACCAGGCGTTGGCGGGTCCGCGCGCTGACGCCAGCTGCGTTCCAGGCCGTGGCCACCTCTTCGGCCAAGCCTTCAAGGTCAGGTGGTTCCACTGCGACGATGGGGGCCTCACCGACGTCAACGCGCATTTTGCACGCCTCGAGACGCTGCAGGGTCGCCTCCCAGTTCCGTTCAAGCGTGGCCGCAATAAGTCGGTTCTCGGGATCGCAGGCCGCATAGCGGCGCTCTGCCAGTCCAGCCTCATACTGCGCCTTCTGCAAGTCGAGCTCCGCAGCGCGTCGTCGTTCTTCGCTGGCCATTGTCAGCATTCGTTCCGCCTCCCTCGCTGCTTCTATCGCAACGGGCTGCACCACGCGAAGAATCTCTGCGGCGATCGCGGCGTCGATCCGTGACCCGCCAAAATGAACACACCGGTCGTGACCAAGCATCGTGTTCATGTAGTCGCAGCGGTAGACCGGGCTCAAGGCCTGGCCGGGATACGTGACCGTGATACGGCAGCCGCATCGCGCGCACGACATCAATCCAGAGAGCAGCGCGCGACCGCCGCGCCCAGACTTGACACCGCCTTTCCGACCGTGCGCATTGGTCGCCAGATGGGCCAGATTGCGCTCATATTCTTCCCAGCCGATGTAACCTTCATGGTGGTCCTTCAGGAAGATATCCCATTCTTCCATAGGCTTGCCATGGCCGTAGGATTTATGGGCCCGCCCATCCACGATCTCGGCGCGGGGCCCGCTTTTCCCATAGGCATAAATCCCAGCATAAAAGGGATTCTTGAGCACAGAGATGACGTTGCGATACCGGATTGGCGTCCAGTCGAATGACGTCATGTAACGCCCCTCGGAGGGGCGTGGGAATGAGAGCTTGTCCTGCGTCAGCGACAACAGGACTTGGCGGCCGCTTTTCAGTTCCCGGAAGCGGCTGAAGATCAGGCGGATGGCCTCCTGCACACGCAGATCGGGATCGAAGCCAAGGCCCGCATCGCGATGCCAAATATAGCCGATGGGCACGTTGATGCGCAGTTCGCCCCGCTTAGCCTTTGACCGGGCGGCCTCGAGCATTCGCGCCCGTAGAATGCCGAGTTCGAACTCGCTGATTGTTCCCTTCATGCCGAGCAACAGACGATCATTGGGTGCGCAGGGATTGTATACGCCGTCCTGGTCGATGACCCGGGCGTCGGCCAGACCGCAAAGCTCCAGCAAGTGGTGCCAGTCACGCCCGTTTCGGGCGAGGCGAGAAGCGTCGAGGCAAAGCACTGCGCCTACATCCCCGGCGCAGAGCCAGGCGACAAGACGCTCGAATCCCGGGCGGGCGACAGCGCCACTGGCAGAGCGCCCAAGATCATCGTCGATGACCTCGACCTGCTGGAAACCATGCCGTCGAGCCGTGTTCACGAGATCGTACTGGCTTCGCTGGCTTTCAAGATTGTGCAGGACCTGACTTTGTGTCGACTGCCGCACATAAACGACGGCCTTGCGCTTCAAGATCGCCGGCGGAAGAGGGCTAAGCGCGTTCATGCGGCTCCTCCTTTCTGGCGGCTTCGGTCGCCTCCATCAGCAGGGTCGCCAGCGCCATCAGCACTGCTTCGCGCTGCCTCGGGCTCATGCCCAGCATCTTGTGGGAATCGAACGCCATAGCGACTTGGCGCGATCTTTCGGGCGGAATGGGTGTCGATCGTTTCATCGGGGGGAATCTCCTGGACTATGCCTACAGTCGAGGAGCTTACCCTTGTGCGATGCGCAGCCAGAAATTCGGCGAGTTCAACAAGGGAACCAAGCGAAACCCGCGGCTCGCCAAGCGCCATACCCACACAAGCGACCGGGTCGAGCATCCAGGTCGCTACGATAACGACATGACCCGGCGCGGCTTCAATCCGCGCCACCGCACCGTTTCGGGATCTATCAATGCCTTCGCATCGCACCCGCCGCCCGAAAAGCGGGTGGTAGGGGTAATGAACAGTCACAAACTCGCCGATATGGGCAGAATGACCATGAGATGGCCAGATCGCGCAGCGCCTCGATGACCGCCTCCTCGGCATCAGCGGTCATGTCCTGCCAGGTCGGGCTGTCGCGCTCGACCGCGATCGACATGCAGTATTCGTGATAATAATGCCCGCGATGGCTGGCATCGGCGCGAAGCTGATAGAAGTTTCGGCGCTGGATCGCCTGAAGGGTATCGGCGAGGCGGTGCAGTTCGGTGTCCTGCGGGGCGTATTCCCTGATCCGGCGCGGCGCATTTTTCCGGTAGGAATAGAAGGTCTCGAAACAGGCGCCATCACCTTGCGACCAGAAGCACTGGAAGCAAATACAGGGGGCTTGCCGTGAACCCCCGCCCATCAACCGGACGGTGCGGGTTTTGAGATTCAAACCGAGGATCTCGGCGATGCGCTGAAAATCCTCATAGACGGCATCGTACCAGTCATAGTCGAAGCCGCCTTCGCGATACCAGGCACGGGCCTTGTCCTTCGCCGCTTCGGACAATTCGTCGAGGCGATAGACGGTGGTTTCGATGATCTCAGGCATGGGGATCGCCTCCCTCCAGCACGGTGGAAAGCCAGCCATCGGTAGAGATCCAGTCCACCGTCTTGCCGGTGGCGAGATCAAGGACATGCGCCCCACCACCAAATCCGTCGATGCGCGGTTTCGAGCAGCTATTTGCGTACTGGAAACCCCACAATCCACTCAGGCCAAATTCGGCAGCGCAGCGTTTGACGAATTGGATGACATGCTCAGGATCGCCGGTGACGTCATCGCGCATCCAGAGTTGCGTACCGCCATGCTCTGGCTGGATGGAGAGCAGGAAGCCATCGGAGGGCGGATCCTCAACGGCATTGTCATCCGCCAGAGCTTTGTAGAGATCCAGCGCGCGGGCAGCGTTTTCGGGGGTGCCTACATCGAGCAGGCAAGAAAAGTGCGTGAAATAATCGGCCATGATAGTCTCCTGGCATGACATGGCCCGGCGTGTGGCCGAGCCGAATGGGATGAAATGGGTGAAGCTCAGGCGGCCTGCGGCAGGCGGAGCAGATCGGCCGAGGTCTCGCGCCAAAAGGAATCGACCAACCGGGCTTCCAGCGCAGCGGCGCGGTAACGCAGCCGTCTCGCCGCTTCGGGATCTGATGTCCGAAACGCCATACCGCGCAGGCGGCTGGCCTCGGTCACAATCCTGCGTGCCTCGGCATCGGAGGCGACAGGCTGTTGCCAGAGGATAATGCCGGCGCGGATTTCGCCAGCGAGGACCAGGCGTTGATCTTGGTCCTGAATGAGCATGATGCGCGGCTGAAAATACGGAAAGCTGTCCGGCCCCGTGCGAATATCACCGCGCGACAGGCGCAAGGCTGCGGCCTGGATGGCCTCTTCCGGTGACGGGCATTCGCCAAGCGGGATCACGCGGTCAAAACCGTTCGCCGCGTCACTGGCGTCATAACTGGCCACGCCAAGGCATGAGATACGCAGCGGCAGCTTTTGCGACCGATAAAGCGCGGGCAGAACATCGGCAGCCAGAATCTGGCCGATGGAACGGAAGGTTTCGGAACGGGCAAAGGTCATCGGGATCACTCCATGACGGGCGCCGGTGAGCCTCTCTCTCCGACCCTCAACCCGTCACGGCCGAACGGCCCGCACTCTTCCTCTCTGACCGGGCTCGTTCCCGGTTCCGCTGCCGGCGATGGGAACCATCGCGAGGCGCTGAAGGCCCGAAGCGCGGGCTGCCGCGCTCGGGCCGTCGGGGATGAGGCGCTTTCGCGCCTTATTCCCACGGGTCCAGCTCCAGCTTCACCATGTCGTCGTCGCCGTCGAACTCGGCGG
>NZ_CFHTCS010000213.1:0-7781 GCF_984369615.1 Martelella sp.
GACCAGCTCACCTGCATCCTCGTCGACCACGGGCTGATGCGCAAGAACGAGGCGGCGGAAGTGGTCGCCATGTTCCGCGAGCACTACAATCTCCATCTCATCCACGTCGATGCGGTCGACAAATTCGTCGGCGAGCTCGAAGGCGTTGCCGATCCGGAAACAAAGCGCAAGATCATCGGCCGCCTGTTCATCGAAACCTTCGAGGACGAGGCGAAGAAGCTCGGAGGCGCCGATTTCCTCGGCCAGGGCACGCTCTATCCGGATGTGATCGAAAGCGTCTCCTTCTCCGGCGGCCCTTCGGTCACCATCAAGTCGCACCACAATGTCGGCGGTCTGCCCGAGCGCATGAACATGCAGCTGGTCGAACCGCTGCGCGAGCTCTTCAAGGACGAGGTCCGCGTGCTCGGCAAGGAGCTCGGCCTGCCCGACAGCTTCATCGGCCGTCACCCTTTTCCGGGGCCGGGCCTTGCCATCCGCTGCCCCGGCGGCGTGACGAAGGAAAAGCTCGACATCCTTCGCGAGGCGGATGCGATCTATCTCGACGAGATCCGGAAAAACGGCCTCTACGACGTCATCTGGCAGGCCTTTGCCGTGCTGTTGCCGGTGCAGACCGTAGGCGTGATGGGCGATGGCCGCACCTATGAGTATGTCTGCGCGCTGCGCGCGGTCACCTCGGTCGATGGCATGACGGCGGATTTCTATCATTATGACATGAACTTCCTCGGCAAGGCCGCGACCCGCATCATCAACGAAGTCCGCGGCATCAACCGCGTCGTCTACGACGTGACCTCGAAGCCGCCGGGGACCATCGAGTGGGAATGATTCAGGCCCATCCGGACCCCGCCGATTTTGCGCTGAAACACGATCTAACCAACTGAAAACAAAAATAAATTTCTTCTGTCCCTATCGACATCTATCGGTGGGCATAGATGGCGTTTGGCGGCCTCGCTGACGGGCCTCGCCCCCCATTGATCAACCGGAAAAACGAAAGTACCGTCAGGAGAAATGAGGCTCATGACGGTACTTTTTTGATCCAGGGCGCGCTATGTCGTGCAAATCGGATTGGTCTTGGAAGCCACGCATCCCGTAACCGCCCACGGAATAGAAGATAGTGAGTTATCAATAGCCGCTGTTGGGTTTGTTTGGATCATTTCAACCAGGCAGGCTTCGGGCAAGAGTGTCCGCCGCCCGGACAATCTGCCCTCGTTCAGCGCCGCGTCGCCGAGGCGAAGGCCCTGGGATGCTCCAGAGCGAAACGCGTTCCGGGCAACAGCGCAAGCCCGGCCGAGCCGGACCGCTCCGCCCGGGTGTCGGCTGAAACGTCCACGCATCGCAGCCACAGCCGGGGCGTTCCTCGCAGCATTGCGCGTGATTCAGGTCCAATTCGGCCGCAAACGTCGACTTCATATGTGACGTCGATTATCTATAATGCATGACCAAAGAGACCGACGAAACCATTTCCGACCGGATCGCGCGCATTCTCGCGGATCGGATCATATCGGGCGCGATACGGCCCGGCGCGCGGTTGCGGCAGGATCATGTCGCGGCGGAGTTCAGCGCCAGCCACGTGCCGGTACGCGAGGCCTTTCGCGCACTGCAAAAGCAGGGGCTGGCGGAGAGCGAGCCCTGGCGCGGGTTCCGCGTCACCGAATTCGATATCGCCGAATTGCGCGAGGTCGCCGAGATGCGGGCAAGCCTGGAATCGCTCGCCCTGCGTCATGCCGCGCCAAGCCTGACGCGAGCAATTCTCGATGAGGCAGAAAAGGTTACCCGGCATGGCGATCGCGCCAGCAATGTCCGGGACTGGGAGGCCGCGAACCGCAGATTTCATCATCTGATCCTGGCGCCGTGCCACATGCCGCGCCTGCTGCGCACGATCAACGACCTGCAGGCGGCGAGCGCACGCTTCCTGTTTGCCGCATGGCGCAGCGACTGGGAGGCGCGCACCGACCACGACCACCGTGCCATCCTCGATGCACTGCGGAAGGGCCAGACCGAATTTGCCTGCTCGACCCTGGCACGCCATGTCGGCTGGATCGGCAAGCGCAAGCCGACATCAAAAAATGCCGATATCAGAGAGACTTATGAGATTCCTGGATGATTATCTATAATTTGCATTGAACGCGTGAAGATGTCTCCGGAATTATAGATAGCGTCGAAACCTATTTTCGGAGAACAGCCTCATGGCCTTGCTCACCCCCTCCCTGACCCGCCCGGCATCGCTCTGGCGCGGTGTCGCCCTCACGCTTTTCGGCGCGGTGCTGATCACGATCGGCGCCAAGGTGCAGATCCCGTTTTGGCCCGTGCCGATGACGCTGCACACGCTCGCGGTGTTCTTTCTGGCCGCGGCGCTCGGTCCCCGGATCGGCTTTATGGCCATGGCCGCCTATCTCGCCGCCGGGGCGATGGGCCTGCCGGTATTTTCCGGCTCACCGGAGCGCGGGATCGGGCTTGCCTACATGGCGGGGCCGACCGGCGGCTATCTCATCGGCTACCTGCTCTCGACCCTCGTGATCGGGAGGCTGGCCGAAGGCAACGGCCCGATGCGGCTGGCGCTGGCGATGCTCGCCGGTCTCGCCGTGGTCTATGCCTGCGGCCTGGCGTGGCTCGCATTGTTCGTGCCGGCCTCCGGCCTGATCGCAGCCGGCTTTGCGCCGTTCATCCTCGGCGATCTGATCAAGATCGCGCTGGCGGTCGCCCTGATCACTGGCCTCGGCCGCCTCAAGGGTCGCGCGGCATGACCGGCGCAAAGATCAGAATCGACTGGAACATGGACGAGGCGCGGGCGATCCACGCCCAGCCCTTTGCGAACCTGATTCACCGGGCGCAGACTGTGCATCGTGCCCATTTCGACCCGACCGCAATCGAGACGGCGAGCCTCCTCAGCATCAAGACCGGCGGCTGCCCCGAGGATTGCGGCTATTGCTCGCAATCGGCCCATCACAAGACCGGCGTGAAGGCGACAAAGCTGATGGCGACCGACGATGTGCTGGAAGCCGCCCGGCGCGCGAGGGACGCGGGCGCGCGGCGCTTCTGCATGGGGGCTGCCTGGCGCAGCCCCAAGGACCGCGACATGGACAAGCTCTGCGCCATGGTGCAGGGCGTCTCGGAACTCGGGCTCGAAACCTGCATGACGCTCGGCATGCTGAAACCGGATCAGGTGGCGCGGCTGAAGGAAGCCGGGCTCGATTTCTACAACCACAATATCGATACCGCGCCGGACTATTACCGCGAGATCGCCACCACGCGGACGATGGCGGACCGGCTGGAAACGGTCGAGCATGTCCGCAAGGGCGGCATCAGGGTCTGTTGCGGCGGGATTGTCGGCATGGGCGAAACGGAAGAGGATCGCATCGCCATGCTGGTGACGCTCGCGACCCTGCCCACCCATCCCGACAGCGTGCCGGTCAACCTGTGGAACCCGGTCGAGGGCGTGCCGGTGCAGGAGACCGCAAGCCCGGTCGATCCGTTCGCGCTCGTCCGTCTCGTGGCGCTCGCGCGCATCCTGATGCCGACCTCGGTGGTGCGGCTCTCCGCTGGACGCACGGGAATGAGCGATGAATTGCAGGCGCTCTGCTTCCTTGCCGGCGCGAATTCCATTTTCGTCGGCGATCAGTTGCTGACGACCGGCAACCCCGCGGCCTGGAGGGACCACGACCTGTTGCAACGCCTCGGCATGCATGTGGCGCCCGCCAGGCCGCAAGGCTCCGCCATGGCGGCCGAGTAGCTCAATCGGGCAGGCTTCGGGCGAGGATATCCACCGCCCGGGCAATCTGCCCCTCGTCCAGCGCCGCATAGCCGAGACGAAGGGCTTGCGGCGCGGCGCGATCAAGGGCGAAGTGCGTTCCGGGGAGCAGCGCAAGCCCGGCCGCGCCGGCCCGCTCTGCCCAGGTTTCGGCGGAGACATTCTCGCAGTGCAGCCACAGCGCCAGCCCGCCCGCAGGGCTGTCGAACATGATCCGCCCGCCCAGATGGACTGACAGCGCCGTAGCCAGGACATCGCGCCGGGCCCGATAGATGCGACGGGCCTTCCGCGCATGGCGGCCGAGATCGCCGTCGCGGATCAGGTCCGCCAGCGCGGCCTCGAGCGGCGCGTCGCCCTGCCGGTCGATGGCCGCACGGGCGGCCGCCATGCGGCCGAGCAATGGCTCCGGGGCCATGGCATAGCCGAGGCGAATACCGGGCGAGAGCAGTTTGGAGAGCGAACCCACATAGATCAGCGGCAGGCCTGCCGGGGCCCGGGCCGCAAGCGGCAGGACCGGACGCCCTTCGAAGCGGTACTCGTGATCGTAGTCGTCCTCGATCAGCGTGATGCCGTGACGCTCGACGCTGTCCAGAAGCTTCAGCCGCCGCGCCGCGCCCATGGTGACCGTTGTCGGATACTGGTGGTGGGGCGTGACATAGACCGCCGCGATGCGCGGATCGCTTTCAATCGCCGCCTCAAGGGCGGCGACCGACAGCCCGCCCGCATCGACGGGAATGCCAAGCACGGCAGCGCCCGCGGCCCGGAAGGCCTCCCAGGCCAACGGATAGCCGGGTTCTTCCACGGCAATCGCCTGACCGGGCTTCACCGCCGCCCTGGCCGCCAGGAACAGCGCCATCTGGCTGCCGCGCGTGATCAGCAGTCGCGCCGGATCGGCGACCACGCCCCGGTCCGAGGCGAGATAGGACGACAGCGCGTGACGCAGGACCGGCGTGCCCCGGGCATCGCCATAATCCGCGCCGCCGCGAAAGGCCGGAGACAGCAATGCCCGGCGGAAGGCGCGCGCCAGCGCCTTGTCCGGCACCAGCCTCGGATCGGGCGCGCCGTCGCTGAAGGCCAGACGCGGGCGGACGGTTGCGGGCTCTCTGGGCACGGACACCGAAACCGGCTCCGCCATGCTTTCGGGCAGATCCTCGGCGACGAATGTGCCACGCGCGGGTTCGGCATGAAGCCAGCCCTGCGTCATGAGTTCCTGGTAGGCGGCGTCGACCGTGTTGCGGTGAACGCCGAGCTCGCGCGCCAGCGCCCGCGTCCCCGGCAGACGGGCGCCGGGCTTCAGGCGGCCACGCATGATGTCACGGGTGATCGCGTCGGCAATCGCCAGAAACAGCGGCCCGGCGGGCTCCTTCTCGATGTCCAGCGCAAGCGGTTCCGATGCCATGACGACCGGCCTATCAAAGTTTTCAAAACTGGCTCTTTTGTTTAGGCCGGATATTCGCGAGACACATGGAAAAAAGCAAGAGGCCTCCATGTCGAAATCCGCCCTGATCCTGCGCCATCTCGCTTTCGAGGACCTTGGCAGCTTTGGCCCGGTGCTTGAGGAAGAAGGCTACCGGCTCAACCATGCCGAAGCTGGCATCGATGCCTTGCCGGCGGCGCTCGGTCCCGATCTCGTGGTGGTGCTCGGCGGCCCGATCGGGGTGAAAGACACGCAAGCCCATCCCTGCATGAAGACAGAGCGCGACTGGCTGGCACCGCGTCTGGCCGCCCGCCGCCCGACGCTCGGCATCTGCCTTGGCGCGCAGCTCATGGCGGCGGCGCTGGGCGCGAGGGTCGCCCCGATGCCCCGCAAGGAAATCGGCTTTTCCGCGCTGGCGCTGACGGAGGCCGGCATCAACAGCCCGCTCCGCCGTCTGGCCGATGTGCCCGTTCTCCACTGGCACGGCGAAGCCTTCGACATCCCGGATGGTTCGGATAATCTCGCCAGCACCGCAGCCTGCGCGACCCAGGCCTTCGCCATGGGCGCAACTGTTCTGGGGCTGCAGTTCCACCCCGAAGCAGGCCAACTGCCCGCCTTCGAGCGCTGGCTCATCGGCCACAGCGTGGAACTGGCTGAGGCCCGCATCGACCCGGCCAGCCTGCGTCGCGACGCCATCGCGCATGGCCCGGCACTGAGGCATGCCGGCCAATCCATGCTCCGCGCATGGCTGCGGGACTTGGCCGCATGACCGTGATCACTCTTCTGACAGGGCGCGCCAGACCGCTGGCGGGAAGCGACGCGCAAAGCGGCATCATGAAGACGCCGGTGGAAAGGCCGCTTCGCCTCGGCCCTGAAGGGTTCGAAAGCGACGAGCAGGCGGACCGGCGGGTTCATGGCGGCGTCGAAAAGGCCGTGCATCATTACCCGTTGGATCATTATCCGCTCTGGCGAGAAGAACTCGGCGATCTGCCGGCGCTTGGCACTCCCGGCGGATTTGGCGAGAACATCTCGGCATTGGGCCCGACCGAAAACACCGTCGCAGTGGGGGACGTTTTCCGGCTGGGCACGGCACTCCTGCAGGTCTCGCAGGGGCGACAGCCCTGCTGGAAACTCAATCATCGTTTTGAAGTGCCCGACATGGCCCGCCGCGTGCAGCAGAGCGGCCGCACCGGCTGGTATTATCGCGTGCTGGAAGACGGCCTCGTGAAGACGGGAGACCGGCTTGAACTGGTGGACCGCGTCGCGCCGGACTGGACGCTCCACCGGCTCTGGCGCGCGCTCTATGTTGACCGGCTGAACCTCGATGAGCTCAAGGACATGGCAGTGCTCGACGTGCTGGCCGAAGGCTGGCGGAAATACGCGGTCCGGCGGCTCGAGAGCGGCCGGGTGGAAGATTGGCGCAAGAGACTGGACGGCGCTCCATGACCTCTCCTCCCTTCGTGATATCGATCCAGAGCCAGGTCGTGTTCGGCCATGTCGGCAATTCCGCAGCCGTGTTTCCGATGCAGGCCGCCGGACTCGAGGTGGCGGCGATCCCGACGGTCATCTTCTCCAACACGCCCGACTATCCGACGTTGCGTGGCCGGGCGCTGCCGCCGGAATTCTTCTCGGACCTGTTGCAGGGCGCACGCGAGCGCGGCCTGCCGGAGCGCGCGGATTTCATCCTGACCGGTTATATCGGCTCGCTCGATGTGGCGCTGATGGTCGCGGATTTCGTGGCCGAGGCCAAGGCCATCAATCCGCGCCTCACGTACGTCTGCGACCCCGTGATGGGCGACACAGGCCCCGGCCTCTATGTGCCGGAGGCCATTGCCGACGTCATGCGCGACCGATTGCTGCCGATGGCCGACATCGCGACGCCGAACCCGTTCGAACTGAGCTGGCTGACCGGGCAGCCGATCGCGACCATGGCGGACCTCAAAGCAGCGCGAGCCTTTCTCCGCATCGCGCCCGGAGCCCATCTTATCGCCACGGGGTGCGCGCTCGAAGATACGCCCGCCGGCCACATTGAAAGCGTCGTGCTCGGAGCCGCCGGCGCAAGCCGTCATCCGGCGGAGCACCTGCCGGTCGCGCTGCCGGGAACGGGCGATCTGTTCGCCGGGCTGATCGTCGCGGGGCTCGCGCGCGGATTTCCCCTGACGCAAAGCGTAGAGGCAGCGCAGCGCCTCACATCGCGCGCGCTGGACCACGCCCGTGCCCTCGGCGCCGGCGAAGTAGTGTTGAGCGAACCGGAGTTCCGTCGCGCGCTTCTGACGCTTGCGGCGCCGTAAAAGGGGCTTTTCCCCGTCCATCATCGACACGCAGAAGGTCGGCCGGTGTGCGCCAGAAGCCTGTGTCTGGACAGGTCCAGCCGCCAGCCGGTTTGTTTCCGTTTCTTTCGGACGATCTCCGTCGAAAGCATGTCGTCAGTCCGTGCGCGTCCCGCCACCTCTCTCAAGACCGGCGCGGCCTTGCGGAAGCTGCTCGGGGCGGGCGGGCCGATGCGTAGATAAAATAGGTTAGAGCGTCCTTTGTGCGTCCGAATGGACGCACGGCGCTCTAGGTGTGGAGCCTCAAGAGGTTGTCTCGGTTCATGCCGAGTCGACTGATCGGTGTTTT
>NZ_CFHTCS010000214.1:0-7726 GCF_984369615.1 Martelella sp.
CTTACGGAGGGCGGAAATCTTGGCAAGACCCGGCCAGTCCTCATGCTTGAGCATGACGATCTGCTCATTTTCCTCGATAATACGGCCAAGCGTGCCGTTTGAGATCTGGACGCTTGTCGAAAGCGGGAAATCCTGCAGCACCACGGGAACGCCGTCACCGGCTGCCTGGCAGGCCTGGGCATAGTAGTTCGTGATCTGATCGTCGGTTCTGAGGCTTGCGGGCGGTGCGATCATCACGCCTGCAGCTCCCATATCCATGGCTGCCGAGGAAAGCTCGGAAATGGCCGCAAGGCCGGGGGCCGAGACGCCAGCGACAACCGGCGTGCTGCCAGCGCGCTTGATCACGCGCCCGACGATTTCGCGCGCTTCGGCCTGCGTCAGCTTCGGCGCTTCACCCATCATGCCCAGCACGGTGATGCCTGTGGCGCCCTTCTCGAGGTAGAAATCGGTAACGCGATCGAGGCTGTCGAAGTCGATTGCGCCGTTCTCGTGGAAGGGCGTGACCGAAATCACGAAAACGCCCTTGTTTGAGGCTGTCAGTTTGCTCATCAGTGTTTCCTCAATTGCCAAACCAGCGATCGGCGCCGCGCGCCACGTAGCGTCCCGCGCCCGCCTTGCCGGTTATATCTTTTCCGTTGAAAGCCAGTTCGCCGCGCAGATAGGTGGCGGCAATGCGGACCGTAAACGTCTCGCCATGGAAGGGAGACCAGTTCAGGCCATCATGGGCGCGTTCCTCATCGAAGATGAATGAGCCCGTCTCAAGGACTGCAAAATCTGCATCAAGCCCAACCTGGATTGCGCCCTTGCGATCCGAAAGCCCGAAGAAGACGGCAGGCCGCTCGCAAAGCTGGCTTGCGGCAAGCGCAGCGGCGTCCAGCCCGCGGGCTTCTGCTGCGGTGAAAAAGGCCGGGAGCAGCGTTTCGAGCCCCGGAACGCCAGCGCCGGCATCGAAGATCGAGCTGGTCAGTTTGCCGTCGATCGGCCAGCTGGAATGGTCAGACGAGGTGAAGGCGACCTTGCCGTCGACAATCGCGTCCCAGAGGTTGTCGACCTCGCCCGGACGGATCGGCGGGTTGACCTTCATCCGCGGTCCAAGCCGCAGACCGTCGCGGCCGGCATCGAACCACAGATAGTGAACGCAGGTTTCGCCGGTGGCCCTGACACCCATCCCGGCAAAGGCTTCAACCATCGCAAAGCCGTCGCCGCTGGTCAGGTGTACGGGGTGCGCATGGGCACCGGTGGCCTGTGCAAGGGCGAGAAACTGTGCCGTGGCGGCAAGCTCCGCAGCAGGCGGCCGGGAGGTGGAGTGGGCAGTAATGCCATTCTCACCTGCTGCCCGTGCGCGTGCCATCCGCTCCAGCACGATTTCCTGATCCTCGTTGTGAAGACCGAGCGGCAGATCGCTGTCGGAGAGCTTTTCCATGATGTCGAGCATCAGGTCTGCGCCGATACGGGGAAAGCGGGTCGGCGAGCTTTCGAAGGACGAGATCTTGAAGGCAGCGACGCCGCCCTCGACAAGCGCATCCATATGCGCCGTGCCGGTGTCTCTCGTCACTGTCGCGTAGAGCGCCATGTCGGCATAGCTGTATTCACCGATGGCTGTGACCTTGGCTTCAAGCCGTTCGGGCCGGTCAAGCGGTTCCGGGTTATCGAACGGCATATCGACAAGCGTGGTAATGCCGCCGGCAATGGCCGAGCGTGTCGTGTCCGCGATGCCGGAAAGGCCCTTGGCGCTGGTCGCATGGGTCTGGCCGTCAATCACGCCCGGCAGAATGAGCCTGTCGCCATGGTCGGTGGTCTTCGCTGCCGAGGGGGGCGTTGATTGTGCATCGCCGATAGCGGCAATCTTGCCATCTTTCACCGCTACCCAGCCGCCTTCAATGGCGGCGAGCGGCGTCACGATGGTTCCACGCAATACGAGGTCCATATGCTTTAAGCCTTTGTCATATATTTCAAGTTCAGAATCGAGATCGCAGCCGCGACGCCGGCCTGCACAGGGTCAATGACCGGCAGCCCGATTTCGCGCTGAAGAAACGGTCTCTGCCGTCCCATGCCGGCGCAGCCGAGTATGATGGCATCGGCGCCGTCCTCTCCGGCCAGCGTTCGTCCGGTTTCCATGACCTTTGTGCGGGCCAGTCCATCATCACCGGATTCCTCGACGCTGAGTGCTGCGGATCGGTCGCCGGCAAGGCGTGCCGTCAGGCCCAGTTCGTCGATCCGTCTTGCATGGCGCGCGATCGAGGCAGGACCTAGCGAGACAATGCCGAAACGGCGGCCAAGCTGGAGAGCTGCGTAATAACCGGCCTCGGCAATGCCGATCACTGGGATGTGTCGGACGTGCTGGCGCACGGTTTCCACACCCGGATCGGAGAAGCAGGACACGACGAGAGCATCGGCCTTCGTCGATTTTGCGTACTCAAGCACCATGGGGGCGACGCGCGCCACATCGTCATCGCTCTCAATGCCGCTGGGCGCTTCGGGCAGAAGATCACAGATGATTTCGTGTTCGCTCGTGGATTTCAGGTCTTCGAGGCAGGCCTCGATGGACGCGGTGACCTTTTTCGAGCTGTTGGGGTTCAATACGAGAATGCTGGGCATGGGATGTCTTTACTGGTCGCGCAGATGGCCTCAAGCGGCCGCGTCGCGCATGACGAAATGATCGGGGCCGACGGCATCGTAAGTGCGGTGCGGTGGCACAAAGTCGGACGGGAAAATCGGGCTTTTCAGTTCCTGAAGCGGGATGTTTCTGCGCATGTTGCGGCGAGCGGGATCCGGCTCTGGAACGGCGGACAAGAGCCGCCTTGTATAAGGGTGCCCTGGGTTGGCAAAAATTTCGGCGCGGGGACCGATTTCCACGATCTCGCCAAGCAACATCACGGCCACCCGGTGGCTGATCCGCTCGACCACAGCCATGTCATGACTGATGAAGAGGTAGGACAGGCCAAGCTCCTGCTGCAGCTTCATCATCAGGTTGACGACCTGCGCCTTGATCGTGACATCCAGCGCAGAGACTGATTCATCGGCGATGATGACCTTGGGGTTCAAGCCCAGGGCGCGGGCGATTGCAATCCGCTGACGCTGCCCTCCGGAAAACTCATGGGGCCAGCGGCTGGCCATATCGGCGGAGAGGCCGACCTGTTCAAGAAGCGAGGCGACGCGCGCTCGCGCCTCCGTCGGCGTTGCAATAGCATGGGCAAGCATCGGCTCGGCGATGGCTTCGCCGATCCGCATGCGGGGATTGAGGCTGGAGAAGGGGTCCTGAAAGATCATCTGCATCGACTGGCGAAGCTTCATCAGGTCACGCCGGGGTAGCTTCCCAACATCCTGTCCCTCGAGTGTTACCTTGCCTTTCGCCGGTTCGGTGAGGCGCAGGATCGACCGGCCGGTGGTTGATTTGCCGCAACCCGATTCCCCCACAAGCGCAAGCGTCTCGCCCTTCTTCAGAGCAAAGGAAACATTTTCGACAGCATGAACCCGTGCGTGAACGCGGCCGAGAACGCCCTTTCTCAGTTCAAATCGGGTTGTCAGATTCTCGACGTTCAAGAGAGCCGGGCCATCGCGGTCAACCGTGTCGGCGGCTTCTGCGGTGACGCCGTTGCGGTCGGGGTAGGGGCGGGGCAGCGGACTGTCGCCGAGATCGCCGAGACGGGGCGCAGCGGCCAGAAGTTCGCGCGTATAATCGGTGGCGGGATTGGAGAAGATGTCTTCGGTTGCTCCGGCTTCCATCATTTTGGAGCGGAACATCACGACCGTGCGGTCGGCAATTTCGGCGACCACGCCCATGTCGTGGGTGATGAACATCACCGCCATGTGGTCTTCCGCCTGAAGCTCTTTAATCAACTCCAGTATCTGCGCCTGAATGGTGACATCCAGCGCGGTGGTCGGCTCGTCGGCAATCAAAAGCTTGGGCGAGCAGGCGAGCGCGGTCGCGATCATGACGCGCTGCAGCATGCCGCCCGACATCTCGTGCGGATATTCATGCGCCCGCTTGGACGCTGCCGGGATGCGCACCCGATCCATAAGGCGGATGGCCTCTTTCATGGCATCGTGGCGGGGCAGGCCCCGGTGACGCATGATCGGTTCGGCAATCTGCCGGCCGACGGCCATGACCGGGTTGAGCGAAGTCATCGGCTCCTGAAAGATCATCGCAGCCTCGTTGCCGCGCACCTGCTGCATTTCGGCATCCGTCAGTGCCAGCAAATCGCGCCCGCGAAAATTGATCGTGCCGGTTACGCGTGTCTTGTTCCTTGGCAGAAGCCCCATGAGCGAGAGTGCCGTCACGCTCTTGCCTGAACCGGATTCGCCGACGATCGCCACTGTTTCACCCGCGTCGACATCGAAACTCACGCCTTCGACAACATTCCGCCAGCCGGAGGGTGTGGCGAAGGCCGTGGTCAGATCTCGAATGGAAAGTACGGACATGGATGTTGGTTCCCGCAGGTGAGCGACTGGTGGATTCTTTTTTCTTGCCTCGATTTACACCGTATTGCATTCCCTATGTCAAACATAAAGTTTCTCGTGATATATCTAGAGTACAAAATGTGAGGTTGGTTTGATGAAAATCGATGACGAAACACGGCGCAAGGTTCTGGTCACGCCTGAAGATCTGAATGTGATGATGACGGGTGAGCGTGCGCCGCACATCATCGCCGTCCAATCCATCAACCCTTATACGGGTGCGGACTCTCATGGTGATGGTTTCATTCCCGGTGCGGTCGAGGCTGAAGCCTATGCGGACTTTCAGGCACCGGCCCGTGCGGATCTGGGAAACCGGCCGCTGCCGGATATCGCTGACCTGGAGGTCGCGGCGCGGCGCTGGGGGCTGACGGAAGATCGGCCTGTTGTGGTTTACGATGGCGACCGGGCGATGACTGCCGCGCGCGCCTGGTGGGTGTTGAAATGGGCCGGACTCAAGGATGTCAGGGTGCTCGATGGCGGCCTGCCTGCCTGGGTTTCAGCTGGATTTCCGTTGAGTGAAGCCCCTGACACAAAAGCAGAAAGCGCCATTTCCCTTTCGCCGGGCCATATGCCCGAATTCGGTGCGGATGAGGCGCTTGCCATCGCACGCGATGGCGTTCTCCTCGATGCCCGGATACGGCCGAATTACATCGGTGGGCCTGAAAAGGGCGGAGATCCGAAGCGCGGCCATATTCCCGGTGCGATCAGTGCGCCGACACTTGATACGCTTATGGATCCGGGACCTTTCACAGACAGTGCAACACTGAAGGAATTGTTTTCAGGCCTCGGCGTCGACGGAGCGAATCGCGTCGGTGTTTATTGTGGAGCGGGCATGTCTGCGGCCCATGAAGTTCTGGCGCTTGCCGCAATCGGTGTTGAGGCTGCCCTTTATCCGGGGTCGTGGTCCCAATGGGTCAATGATCCATCCCGGCCGGTCAAGCGCGGCCCACATCCGTGATGCCTTTGTGGCGTGCAGTGTTGGGTGCAAGTGCTCAAATGATGTTCAATTTGCATTTGAGATTAAAAAAATGACGGATATTTGATGAAAAGTTTCGTCATAGATATTGCAAAAGATATATCACGAGTATTGAAATACGTGTGTGCCGGGAGCTCCGGTGAGAATAAACAATAAGAGGAGATCAGTATGACGCTGACCCGCAGAACTTTTAATGCGATGTCGGGCGCTGCATTGGCCGCAGGGTTTGTCGCTCTCACATCCGCTGGTGTTGTCGCAGGATTTGCAACCACTGCCACGGCTCAGGAAAGCGAGACGCTTGTCATCGCCGTACCGTCTGATCCGGCGGGCCTCGAGCCGGGTGCTAACAAGGCGGAGCCGGTCGGCAGCGAAATCATCTTGAATGTCTTTGACACCTTGGTCGCTTGGCAGGCACCGGATTTCGCCGAACTCGAAGGTCGTCTGGCCGAAGACTGGTCGATCTCTGACGACGGCAAGACCTTTACCTTCGATCTGCGCGACGGCGTTTCCTTCCAGGATGGCACGCCGTTCAATGCCGAGGCTGTGAAGTTCTCGCTCGAGCGCACGAAAGAGATGAACCCCTACGTTGAAGCTTCGCTTGGCATGATCGAAAGCATCGAGACGCCCAACGATGACGAGGTCGTCATTCAGCTCAGCGAAGCCTATCCGGCGTTCATGTCCATTCTGGCGCAGCCGCAGGCAGCCATCGTCTCACCGGCAGCCGTCGAGAAATATGGCGATGACTTTGCCAATCATCCGGTTGGCACGGGGCCGTTTTCTTTCCGCGCCTATGAGCCCGATACTCGCGTTGTCCTTGATGCCAATCCCGATTACTACCGTGGTGCCCCGGCGTTGAAGCGCATCATCTACCGCATTATCCCGGAAGCGTCGACCCGCAGGCTCGAGCTTGAAAACGGCGGTGTCGATATCATTCAGCAGCAGAGCCAGCTTTCCGCCGTTCCTTCCGAAGAAATGAAGGCCTTTGCCGCAGACCCGGATATCAAGATCATCGAAAAGCCGTCGCAGATCATCCGTCAGCTGGAATTCAACAATTCCAATGCCGATTCTCCGGTTGCGGACATCAAGGTGCGCGAAGCCATTGCCCATGCGATCGATTATGATGGACTGCTGTCGGGCGTCTTCGATGGTACGGCTGACCGCGTTTACGGACCGCTGACCTCAAACAGCTGGGCCTTCGATCCGAAGGTCGAGGAAATGTCGCCGAAATACGACCCCGAGCTTGCCAAGGAGCTTCTGGCCGAAGCTGGCTACGGTCCGGGCGAACTGGATCTGACGCTCTACTCCTTCCAGGGTTCGCTGTGGGGCGACGTTGCAACCTTCGTTCAGGCAAATCTCGCCGATGTCGGCATCAGCACGGAGATCGCCCAGACCGAGTTTCCGTCCTACCGCGCGCTGCATGTCGCCGGCGATTGGGACATTGCCCTTGACGGTCGCCAGCCCTGGTACAACGACCCGGACGCGCACGTCACCATCGGCTACCTTTCGGCTCTGAAGAACTCTGCGATGACGTTCCGCATGCCGGAAAACGCGGAACTGGACGCGCTGATCCTTGAAGCACAGCAGGAGCCCGACATGGAAGCCCGCAAGGCGCTCTATGCCGAAATCCAGGAAAAGCTCGTTGAATATGTCCCGGCGGCCTATCTGTTCAGCCCGAAGCTGATTGTCTTTGCCCGTTCGAATGTCGACGGTCTGGTCATCAATTCGGCGCCGCCGCTCAATGAATATTGGGGTGTCTCCAAGAACTAGGTCTGCCCCCCGGACCTCGCCCCGATGAGGCATCGGCCCGCTCCGTTCATTCAGGTGGGCCGATGCCGTAAATTCTTGAAGATCGGAGCCGCGTTTGTGCTTTCAAGCGAATGTGCCTCCCGCCGGTTCAGTATCGAGCTGAACCGCCTTGCGAGCAAGGTGTTTAGATGTTTGCATTTCTTGTGCGGCGATTGCTGTCATTGATCCCCGTCCTGCTGCTTGTACTGGTGATCGTCTTTTCGCTGGTGCGCATGATCCCGGGCGATCCGGCTGTCACCCTGCTCGGTCCCGGCGCTACGGACAGCCAGATTGCGGCTCTCCGGGCGCAGCTGGATCTCGATCAACCCGCGCTTCTGCAGTTCTGGAACTATCTGGTTGGCCTGTTGCACGGCGATATGGGCAACTCGCTGAAAAGCGGACGGCCGGTTCTCGACGAGATCATGCTTCGCCTGCCGGCAACGCTGGAAATCTCCGTCACCGCCGTCCTGGTCGCCGTGCTGATCGGTATTCCGATTGGCGTGATTT
>NZ_CFHTCS010000215.1:0-7658 GCF_984369615.1 Martelella sp.
AAGAAGAACAAGGACAAGGGCGAGATCGCAGAGACCGCGAAGGCCATGCACGGTAACGACGAAGGCTGCTGTGGAGGACGGCGAGCCGGCGCCGAAACTGACCGTCACCGCTGCCAAGGGCGGCGACGATCATCACGGCCACGACGACGCGATGGCGCCGGACCACGTGACGCTCGGCGATCTCGCGATCGACGGCGCCTTCGCCCGCGCCACCCTGCCCGGCGCGCCCGTCGGCGGCGGGTTCCTGTCAATCACCAATAATGGCGATACCGACGATCGCCTCATCGCCGCCTCATCCGATGCCGCGGGCGACCTGCAGCTTCACAACATGCGCATGGATGGCGAGGTGATGAAGATGTACCAGATGACCGATGGTATTCCGGTTCCCGCCCACGAGACCGTGGAGCTTTCGCCGGGCGGCCTGCACATCATGTTCATGAAACTGAATGGTCCGCTTGTCGAAGATACGGTCGTCGATGTCGAATTGACCTTCGAGAAGGCCGGAACGGTGACCGTGCCCTTCGTCGTCAAAAGCATCGCCGCGAAGGAAGCCGGCCACGACATGCATGACATGGATCATGACCACGCCGACCATGGCGACATGAAGGCGAACTGAGTTTCGGACACCGCACCGACACCGCACAGCCTGACTGGCGATGCGGGGCGTTCCCAAATCGCACAAGAGCGTCTGCCGGGCTGGCGACAGCCCTGCAGACCTGTGTGCGCAAGGCAGGAATTCAGGACATGAAGAACTTCAGAAGGGCCCTCTGGGGCGCCATAGCCGCCCTCTGCGTCGTGATCGTCTGGCTGGTCTATCAGATCGGCGAGACCAATGAAGAGATGATGCATATCCCGATGGGGCCGGACTTCACGCTGACCGCCGATGACGGCTCGCCCATCACCCAGGCCGCCTTCCGCCAGAAGCCGACCGCGCTGTTTTTCGGCTTCACCCATTGCCCGGAGGTCTGCCCGACCACGCTTTACGAGCTCAATGGCTGGCTGCACGAGGTTGATCCCGATGGCGACAGGATCGACGCCTACTGGGTGACCGTCGACCCGGAACAGGACACGCCGGAGATGATGCGGCGCTATCTGTCCAACGTCACCGACCGCGTCATCGGCATTGCCGGCGATCCGGACAAGGTCCGCGCCATGGCGGACGGCTTCGGCATCTACTACGAAAAGGTGCCGCTCGACCCGAACAACCCGGAGGGCGACTACACGATGAACCACACGGCCTCGGTATTCCTCCTGAATGATGGCGGCGTGCTGCAGAGCACCATCGCCTATCAGGAGGACCACGATACGGCCATCGAGAAGCTGAAAAGGCTGATCGACACCGACAATGGCTGAAACGCGCCGGAGGCCTTTATGCGTTATCGGCCTGCGGATCCCAACCGTCAGTGGATCATCGTGCGAATACTGGAGAGGAACCGTCGGGTTCTCTCGTCCTCGGGCGCATCGAAGAATTGATCCGGGGCGGCGGTTTCGACAATCCCGCCGGCTTCCATATAGACAACGCGGTCGGCGACCTGGCGGGCGAAGCCCATTTCGTGGGTGACGACCACCATGGTCATGCCGTCATCGGCGAGCTCCACCATCACGTCGAGCACTTCCCGGATCATCTCCGGATCGAGCGCCGATGTCGGTTCATCGAACAGCATGATCCGCGGCCGCATGCAGAGCGCCCGCGCGATCGCAACGCGTTGCTTTTGCCCGCCGGAAAGCTGCCCGGGAAATTTGGGCGCCTGGTCGAGAATGCGGACGCGCTTCAGGAAGGTTTCCGCCGCCGTCTCCGCTTCCGCGCGCGGCGTGCGCCGCGACAGGATCTGCGGCAGAGCGCAGTTTTCGAGCACCGTCAGATGCGGAAACAGGTTGAAATGCTGAAACACCATGCCCGCATCACGCCGGACCGCATCGAGATTGCGCAGATCGTCGCCAAGCTCGACGCCGTTGACGACAATCCGGCCCGCCTGATGCTCCTCGAGGCGGTTGATGCAGCGGATCAGCGTCGACTTGCCCGATCCCGACGGCCCGCACACCACCACTTTCTCGCCGGCCGCAACCGTCAGCGAAACGCCCTTGAGCACGTGAAAATCGCCGTAGAATTTGTCGATGTTATCGATTTCGATCGCAGGTTTCATCCGTGTGTCCTTGCGGCTACGCCCCGTTCGAGATGGCGCGAATAGATTGAGATGGAAAAGCAGATGATGAAGTAGATCGCCGCGACGAACAGATAGGCCTCGGTGGAAGGCGCCGGCCATGCCGGGTCGGTGCTGGCGCTGCGCGCCGCGCTCAGCATGTCGAACACGCCGACGATCAGCACCAGCGAGGTGTTCTTGATCATCACGATGGCGGTGTTGGTCAGCGGCGGGATCACGTTCTGGATCGCCTGCGGCAGAACGATGTGCCAGATCATTTTCCAGTAGGGAATGCCGAGCGCCTCGGCCGCCTCGATCTGCCCGTCGTCAAGCCCCTGAAGGCCGCCGCGAATGACCTCCGCCAGATAGGCGGCGGCGAAGATCGTCAGCGCGGCAAGCGTGCGGCCGAGCTTGTCAACCGTCCATTCCGGCGGCAGCAGCAGCGGCAACAGGATCGCCGCCACGAACAGCAGACCGACCAGCGGAAGGCCGCGCACAAGCTCGATCACGAAAATGCTGATCGCGCGGGCAACAGGCAGTTTTCCCCGCCGCCCCAGCGCCAGCAGCACGGCCAGCGGAAAGGCAAGGCCGAGCGAAAGCACCGCCAGAAGCAACGTCACCGGCAGGCCGCCCCATTTCGACGTCGGCACGTATGCGAGTCCCAGCACGCCGCCGCCCATCAGCACCAGCATGGCGGCAATGGCGAGAGCCCAGACCAGCAACAGCCGCGCGTTCCACAATTTGGGCGATAGTGAGACGAGCACCATGGCGACGATCAGCACAATCACGATGGTGGCTCGCCATTGCTCCTGCGGCGGATAGAGACCGAACAGGATCAGCCGCGCCTTGGCGCCGATAAAGCTCCAGCACGCCCCGCCGCCCTGACATGCCGCCGGGCCGCCCACCCAGTGGGCATCGAGAACGGCCCAATTGAAGGCCGGGATAAGGCCGAGGATGATGAGGACGGCCAGAACCGTGAGGAATGCCGACAGCAGATCGCCGAACAGCAGCTTCAGCAGCGGCTTGCGCTTTGCCCTGGGCGGTTTCCGCGGCGCATCGGCGGCGGTCTTGAAGGTAATATCGGTCATCAGCGCCCCACCAATGCGACGCGCGCATTGTACCAGTTCATGAAAGCGGAAACGGAGAGCGAAATGCTGAGGAAGACCGCAAGCATGATCAGGATGCTCTCGATCGCCTGGCCGGTCTGATTGATCACCGTGTTGACCACGAGGCCGAGCTCGGGATAGCCGACCGCCACGGCAAGCGTGGTGTTCTTGACGGTGGAGAGATATTGCGACGTCATCGGCGGCACGATGATCCTGAGCGCCTGCGGCAGGATGATCCGGAACATGATGTGGTGTTCGCTGAGCCCCAGGGCGCGCGCGCCTTCCCACTGGCCCTTCTCAACGGCGTCGATGCCGCCGCGGATGATCTCGCCGATGAAGGCGGAGGTGTAGATCGTCAGGCCGGTGATGATCGAGGCGAATTCGGGCGACAGCACCATGCCGCCCCTGAAATTGAGCCCTTTCAGCGCCGGAGCCTCAAGGCCGATCGGATGGCCGAGCCGTCCCGAAAGCCAGACGACAGTCGCCACCCATGCACACAGGAAAATGCCCGCAGTTGCGGCCTTTGCCGGCAAGCGCTTTCCGGTCGAAACCCTGAAACCGGCAACGATCGCGATGACCAGCAGGATCGCCGCGACGATCAGCAGCATGCTGGCGCCCGGTCCGAGCGTCAGGGCCGGGGCATAGACGCCGCGAATGGACAGGAAAACGCCGGGCAGCGGGTTGAGCGCCTCGCGCGGTACGGGAAACAGCGAGGTGGCGATGGCATACCAGAAGAGAAGCTGGACGATGAGCGGAACGTTGCGCAGCACGGTGACATAGGTACCAGCGAAGCGCGACAGCAGCGGATGGGCGGAGCGGCGCGAGAGGCCGACCACCAGACCGAGCAGCGTTGCAAACAGGATCGACAGGAACGACAGCCACAGCGTATTGGCAAGACCGACGACATAGGCCCAGAAGAAGCTGTCCGATGCATCATAGCGGACGATGCTTTCGGAAATCGGAAAGCGCGCCGGCCGCCGGAGATAGTCGAAGCCGGTGCGGATGCCGCGTTCGGTCAGGTTTTCATGCGTATTGCCCGCAAGCCACCAGACGAACAGGACCAGACCGCCCAGAAGGGCGATCTGCATGGCCCAGGATCGGGCCCGTTGTGAATACCAGAGCGACAGCATGACCGGCTTTACTGAAAGGCCAGCGGGAACATCAGCCCGCCGTCGCTGAACAGCGCGTTATAGCCTCGCTCCAGCTTCAGCGGGCTGTCCATGCCGACATTGCGATCATAGACCTCGGCGTAATTGCCGACGGATTTCACGATGCGGTAGGCGAAATCGTCGCTGAGGCCGAGTGCCGCGCCATTGCCCGGATCCGTGCCCAGAAACCGGCGGATGCGCGGATCGTCGCTGTCGAGATAGTCGTCGATATTCCCGCTGGTAAGCCCGAATGCCTCGGCGGCGATCATCGCCTGGATCGACCAGGTCACGATATCGAGCCACTGGTCATCGCCATGGCGGACGGCGGGCGTCAGCGCATCCATATAGGGCGTTGCCGGGAAGATGACGTAGTCGTCCGGATTGTCGGCCATCGTAGCGCGCACGGAAGCGAGCGCACCGGCATCGGTGATCAGCGCATCGCAGCGGCCGGAGAAGAAAGCCTGACGGCCGGCGGTGGTGTTGTCGAAGACGACGGGCTGAAGATCGAGATCATTCTTGGTCGAGACATCGTTGACGACAACCTCGGTGGTCGAGCCGGTCTGCACGCAGACGGAAGCGCCCGCCATGTCCTCGACGCTGGTGATGCCGAGCGATTTCGGCATCATGAAGCCGGTGAATTCGTAATAATTCGGCGTCGTGAAGTTGATGCCGTTGGCATCGCGCTGCAGCGTCCAGGTGAGCGTGCGCGGCAGCATGTCGATCTCGCCGGTCTGAAGGGCGGGAATGCGCTGCTGGCCCGAAAGCGGCACGAAATCGACCGCATCCTTGTCGTCAAGCACAGCCACGGCGACGGCCCGGCAGGTCTCCACGTCGAGGCCGCGCCAGTAGCCATTGTCATCCGGCGCGCCGAAACCGGGCGTGCCCTGGCTGGAGCCGCAGATCAGCCGCCCCCGCTCCTTCACGGTGTCAAGCGTCGATGTCGATTGCGCCAGCGCCGGCGCAGTTAGCGCGGCGATCATCGCCATTGCCGTCAATGTGGTCTTGCAGGTCATGTTCCCGTCTCCTTGTTGGATTTTATATGCTGCATTTGTCTTGTCAGCCTGCGAGCGCAGTGAAGAATCCGTCGAGGTCTTCCCTGAGATCGGAGGGATCTTCCACGCCGATATTGACGCGCAGAATGATGCGGTCCTTGTGGGGATGCGGCATCTGCCGCGATGTCTTGACGCTCATCGGCGCGATCAGGCTGCGGGTGCCGCCCCAGGAGGCGCCGATCGCGAAATAGCGCAGGCCATTGAGCGCGGCATCGAGGCGCGCTTCATGCGCGGCCGGCAGAACGACCGAAAACAGGCCGCTGGCGCCTGTAAAATCGCGTTTCCAGATGGCATGTCCGGGACTGGAGGCAAGTGCGGGAAACAGAACCGGCCCGACATCGCGGCTTTCCAGCTCCGCCGCGATTTCGCCGGCGATGCGCCCGACATGGGCGAGACGCACGGCCATGGTTTCCAGCCCGCGCAGCACCAGTTGCACCGCATCCGGCGAAACGCCGAAGCCCAGCATACGCATCGTGTCGCGCAAGGCCTTGCGCAATTCCAGATCGTTGACGCTGACCGAACCCATCAACAGGTCGGAGTGGCCGCCCGGATATTTGGTCAGGGCCTGCATGGAAAAATCAACGCCATGGTCGAGCGGCTTGAACAGAAGCGGCGTCGCCCAGGTATTGTCGATGCCGGTCAGGATGCCGCGCCGTTTCGCAATCGCGGTGATGGCCGGCACATCCTCGATTTCCATGGTTGTGGAACCGGGCGATTCCATCCAGATCAGCCTTGTGTTGTCCCGCACAACGTCCTCGATACCAGCACCGATACCCGGCTCGAACACAGACCATGCGATGCCACGCGGCTCGAGGAAATTACGGCAGAGACCGATGACCGGGGGATAGGCGTTGTCGGCTACCAGAACATGGTCGCCGGGCTTCAGGCACGAGATCAGCACAACGGCAATCGCAGCCTGCCCGGAGGGCAGGATGACCGTCTTCAACCCGTTCTCGAGTGCTGTAAGCTGCGCCTCCAGCACCCGCTGCGTCGGCGTGCCGTGCAGGCCGTAGGAGTAGCCGTCGAGATCCCGTTGCGACCGGGTGGCATAGGCTTCGGCGTCCGGAAAGACGATGGTCGAGGCCCGGTGGGTCGGAACGCCGAGAGCGGCATAGCCCTCTTCGCTGATCTTCGGGTGGTGAACGCTCTTGGTTGCGTCGCGCATGTGAACTCCTGAAATAACGACGCCATCATTGCCTTTTGTTGGCAGCAGGAATACTGATCAGGACACATAGTTCTATGCGGAAACCTTATAGGCATGAATTTTCGCCAGCTCGAAGCCTTCAACGCCGTCATGATCTCGGGTTCGACCGTCCGGGCCGCCGAGCTGATGGGCGTCACCCAGCCGGCCGTCTCGCGTCTGATCGCCGAGCTGGAAGCGGCGGTGCGGTTTCCGCTGTTCGATCGGGTGCGCGGTCGGCTGATCGCGACGCCCGAGGGAACGCTGTTCTTCCGCGAGGTCGAGGTCAGCTTCAAGGGGCTGGACCGGCTACAGGCAACGGCGGCCAGCATCCGCGACTATGGCGCGGGCACGCTGAAGATCGCCTCGCTGGCGGCAGCCGGGGCCATTCTGGCGCCCGCCGCCATCCGCGCCTTCCGGAAACAGAATCCAGGCGTCAGGATCACCTTCCACATCACCTGGTCGTCGGCGATCCGCAACGGCATCACCGACGGGCAATACGATCTGGGGCTGGCGGCTGACGAGATCGACCGCTCAGGCATCGACAGCCAGCTATTCGGCAGCTTCCCGGGTCTTGTCGCCATGCCGAAATCCCATCCGCTGACCCTTCACAAGTCGATCACCCCCGATCTGATCGCGGAATGGCCGCTGATCGGCCTCAGCCCCGAGGACCGGGCGCGGCAGCGCTTTGACGAGACGATGAAGAATGCCGGGCACGAGCCAAAATATGTGATCGAAACCCCGAACGCCGCCACGATCTGCGCACTGGCGCAGGAGGGCGACGCCGTGGGACTGGTGAACCCGCTGGTCATCGGCGAAGCGGAAAGCAGAACCGTCGCGCTCCGCGCCTTCACGCCCGAGGTGATGTTCCGCGTCTACCTTCTCTTCCCCGCCGACATCCAGAAGTCTACTCTCGTCCGCGGCTTCACGGCCGAGCTGTTCGGGCTGCGCAACCGGTTCGAGATGCCGACGGCGTAGAGCGCCGTGCGTCCATTCGGACGCACAAAGGAGGCTTTCAGCTATCGAATCCA
>NZ_CFHTCS010000216.1:0-7640 GCF_984369615.1 Martelella sp.
GAACTGAAGCCGCGCATCACCGTTTTCGGTGTCGGCGGCGGCGGCGGCAACGCCGTCAACAACATGATCACGGCCGGCCTCCAGGGAGTCGACTTCGTTGTCGCCAACACTGATGCCCAGGCGCTGACCATGACCAAGGCCGAACGGGTCATCCAGCTCGGCGTCGGCGTCACCGAAGGTCTCGGCGCGGGCTCCCAGCCGGAAGTCGGCCGGGCCGCTGCCGAAGAGTGCATCGATGAGATCATCGATCACCTCAACAACACCCATATGTGCTTCGTCACCGCCGGCATGGGCGGCGGAACCGGCACGGGCGCCGCGCCGATCGTGGCCCAGGCCGCCCGCAACAAGGGCATCCTCACCGTCGGCGTCGTCACCAAGCCGTTCCAGTTCGAAGGCCAGCGCCGCATGCGTCTTGCCGATGCGGGCATCGAGGAACTGCAGAAATCGGTCGACACGCTGATCGTCATTCCGAACCAGAACCTGTTCCGGATCGCCAATGACAAGACGACCTTCGCGGACGCCTTCGCCATGGCCGACCAGGTGCTCTATTCCGGCGTTGCCTGCATCACCGACCTGATGGTCAAGGAAGGCCTGATCAACCTCGACTTCGCCGACGTCCGTTCGGTGATGCGCGAGATGGGCCGCGCCATGATGGGCACGGGCGAGGCATCCGGCGAAGGCCGCGCCATGCAGGCCGCCGAAGCCGCGATCGCCAACCCGCTGCTCGACGAAACCTCGATGCGCGGGGCGCAGGGTCTCCTGATCTCGATCACCGGCGGTCGCGACCTGACGCTGTTCGAGGTCGACGAAGCCGCGACGCGTATCCGCGAAGAAGTCGATCCGGACGCCAACATCATCCTCGGCGCCACCTTCGACGAGGAACTGGAAGGCATCATCCGCGTCTCCGTCGTTGCCACCGGCATCGACCGGTCCATGGCCGAAGGCTATGAGGATGTCCCGGAGCCGCGCCGCGAGGCCCGTCCGGAAATCCGCAGCACCAATGGCGGCCAGAACAATGGCGGCCAGACCTTCAGCCAGGCGCCGCAGCAGGCTGCTCCGCAGCCGGCCCCGCAGCCGCGCGCGGTTGACCCGATCGCGGAGACCATCCGTTCGGCCGAAGCCGAAATGGAACGCGAGCTGCAGATGGCCGTCTCCCGCGCGCCACAGCAGAAGCCGCAGCAGCCGAGCGTGAACATGCAGCCGAAGAGCCAGATCTTCGCTGCCGAGCCGCAGCACCAGGCGCCGCGCCAGCAGGCCCCGAGCCAGCCGGCTCCGGCCCCGCAACAGGCTCCGCGCCAGCAGGCCGCCGAGCCGCGCCGCATGCCGGAAGTCGCCGACTTTCCGCCGGTGGTTCAGCCGGAAATGAGCGCCAGCCGTCGCCAGGAGCATGAAGAGCGCGGCCCGAAGGGCCTGTTCAAGCGCCTGTCGAACACGCTCGGCCGCGGCGATGAAAGCTTCGAGGGGCACCACGAGCAGCAGCCGGCGCCCCGCCAGCAGGCGCCACAGCAGCCTCAGCAAAACAATCCTTACGCGCCGCGTCGTGCTCAGGAGCAGCCCGCCGCCCGCCAGGATGACGATCAGTTCGATATTCCCGCCTTCCTGCGTCGCCAGGCGAACTGATCCGCCACGGTTCTGCCGCTTCCCGCATTAGGGAAGCGCTAACCGTTTTTTCGAAAACCTTCTCGCGAAGTGAGCCCGGTCGCCTCTGGCGGCCGGGTTTTTTCGCCTTTCGTAACATACGGAAAGAAACAGTGATTTGGATTCGGCGAGGCCAGTGCGTAATTACATGCCAAGCGCCTGAATCGGGCGCAGCGCGCATCTTTGCCGGTCCCCCGTCAGGGCATCGCAGCCAGGTATTTTTGAGTAGATTTTGAAATAAGGGCGTGACTATGTCGTCAGGATTTTTCGGTTTGCAGACAACGGTAGCCAAATCGGTCCGGATTTCGGGGATCGGTGTGCACTCGGGCAAGCCGGCGACGATCACGCTGCAGCCGGCGGAAGCCGATCACGGCATCGTTTTTGAGCGCTATGCCGGCGGCAGGCGCATATCCGCGTTCCAGGCCGTTTCCGACAATGTCGGGCCGACGGCGCTCTGCACCGTGCTTGGCGAGCATCCCGGCGAATGGATCGCGACGATCGAGCATGTGATGGCCGCGCTCTATGCCTTCGGCGTTGACAACCTTGTGGTTGCCGTCGAGGGCGGAGAAATGCCGATCATGGACGGCAGTTCGCGAGTTTTTGTCGAGGCTCTGGACGAGGCCGGCATCGTCACGCTTCCCGAAAAGCGCAGCTACCTCAAGGTGACCAAGACCGTGCGCGTGGAAAACGGCGCCGGCTGGGCCGAGTTCACGCCCTATGACGGCACGCGATTCGAGGTCGAGATCGATTTCGACACGCCGGTGATCGGCCGCCAGAAATGGGCCGGCGACATGAGCGCGGCGATCTTCCGCAAGGAACTGTCGGGCGCGCGGACCTTCGGTTTCATGCGCGATGTCGAGCCGATGTGGGCCCGCGGCTTCGCGCTCGGTTCCTCGCTGGAAAACTCGGTGGTGATCTCCGACGATAACCGCGTGATCAATCCCGAGGGCCTGCGCTATGAGCAGGAATTCGTGCGCCACAAGACGCTGGACGCCGTCGGCGACCTTGCGATGATGGGCATGCGCTTTGCCGGCAGTTTCCGGTCCTATCGCGGCGGTCACGCGCTGAACGCGGCAGCCGTGCGCAAGCTTTTCGAAACGCCCGGCGCCTGCGTCATCGTTTCTCCGCGCGGCGCCCTGCCGTTCCGGCTGCGCCAGGAAGACGTGGTTGCCGCCGGCCCGGTTTCCTGAACCGGAGCGGGTCGTTGCACATCAATGCCGGCGGCTCTTCGGAGCGCCGGCTTTTTCATGGCCGATGCTGACGGGGGTGCACCCAGAACGGGTTTTGGTTGACGCGCGACACACGTCAAGGCTGCGGCTCCTCCGCAGAAATTTATCGGATTTTCGGCGAGGTGAGATTGCTCTTGCCTGCGGGATATGCGTAAAACGTCCTTCGACTTTGAAATGCGATCCACAGACGCTGCAAATGAGGCTCGAAGAATGGCTGGTATCAAGAAGAAAACCAATGTCGGAGCGTTTCGCGCGGCCGCGCTTCCGGTTGCCATCGTTCTCAGTGCAAGCGTGTTGTTGGCCGGATGCTCCCGCGACAAGGACGTCGACATCACCACGCTGCAGTATGAGGCCGATCCGCCGCAGCAGCTTTATGACGAGGCGCTCGCCAATATCAACGCCGGCAAGGTCAGCGAGGCGCTGAGGAAACTCAAGTCCATCCAGGACCAGAACCCGCTGTCCGACTACGCTCGTCAGGCGCTGATCATGCAGACCTACCTGCAGTATCGATCGCGCAAATACGAGGCGGCCGTCACCTCGGGCAAGCGTTACCTGTCGCTCTATCCGAACTCCAAGGACGCGGCCTATGCCCAGTATCTGGTTGGCCTTTCCTATTCCAAGGAAATCGTCGACGTGACGCAGGACCAGGCGATCTCGGAACGGACGATCGAGGCGATGCAGAAGGTGATCGACAACTATCCGGACTCCGAATATGTGACCGACGCCCGCGCCAAGATCCGCTACGCCCGCGACCAGCTCGCCGGCAAGGACATGCAGGTCGGCCGTTATTATCTGGAGCGCAAGGACTATGTCGCCGCGATTTCCCGGTTCAATGCGGTCGTGAACAATTATTCCGATACCAACCAGATCGAGGAAGCGCTGGAGCGGCTGGTCGAGGCCTATTACGCCATGGGCGTGATCCCGGAAGCCCAGAATGCCGCCTGGGTTCTCGGCCACAACTATCCCGACAGCGTCTGGTACCAGCGTGCCTATAACCTGCTGAACAAGCAGGGGCTTGAGCCGAAATCGGCCGGGCGCGGCTCGTCTGTTTCCAGCGCGACACCCAGCTAACCCGCTTTTCGCCAGGGCGCGAACACAACAATGCTAGTCCAGCTTTCCATTCGAGACATCGTTTTGATCGAGCGGCTGGAACTTGATCTCGGCGGCGGTCTTTCGGTTCTGACAGGGGAGACCGGCGCCGGCAAATCCATCCTGCTCGACAGCCTTTCGCTCGCGCTCGGCGCGCGCGGCGACGGTTCGCTCGTGCGTCACGGCCAGGAGAGCGGTCAGGTGATCGCCGTGTTCGATGTGGGCATGGATCACCCCGTGCGCCTGCTCCTGCGCGACAATGATCTTGATGACGAAGGCGATCTGATCTTCCGGCGGATGCAGTCCGCCGACGGGCGCACCCGCGCCTTCATCAATGACCAGTCGGTGAGCGTTCAACTGATGCGGCAGGCCGGGCGGCTCCTCGTCGAAATCCATGGGCAGCATGACGAGCGCGCGCTGATCGACACGGACGGGCATCGTCGCCTTCTCGACGCTTTCGGCGGCCTTTCCGGCGACGTCGAGGCCGTGGCCGGGCTCCACCGCGTCTGGCGCGATGCCGAGCGGCGATTGAAGAAACACCGCGCCCAGATCGAGGAGGCCGAGCGCGAGGCCGATTTCCTGCGCGCATCGGTCGAGGAACTGCAGGCGCTCTCCCCGGTGGACGGCGAGGAGGACGAACTGGCCGAACGACGCGCGACGATGATGAAGTCGGAGCGGATCGCCGGCGATATTTCCGAGGCGCTCGAGTTCCTGAACGGCAATGCCTCGCCCGTGCCGATGATCGCCTCGCTGGTCCGCCGGCTGGAGCGCAAGTCGCACGAGGCGCCGGGCCTGCTCGAGAGCACGGTCAACCTGCTCGATTCGGCGCTTGAACAGCTTTCCAATGCGCAAATGGAGGTGGAGGCCGCGCTGGAGCGCGCCGCCTTCGATCCGCAGGAGCTTGAGCGCGTCGAGGAGCGGCTGTTTGCGCTCAGAGGCGCCGCGCGCAAATACAATGTGCCGGTGACCGAACTGCCCGCCCTTGCCGAACGCATGGTCGGTGATCTTGAGGAACTGGATGCGGGGGAGGCGCGGCTTCAGGCGCTCACCGCCGAGGCCGAGGCTGCGGAAAAGGCCTTTTTCGAGAAGGCGAAGGCGCTTTCCGCGAGTCGCAATATGGCCGCCGAGCAGCTTTCCGCCGCCGTCATGGCCGAATTGCCGGCGCTGAAGCTGGAGCGCGCGCGCTTTGCCGCGGTGGTCACAAGCGATGATGGCGGCGCCGGGCCCGAAGGCATCGACACGGTGTCCTTCGAGGTGCAGACCAATCCCGGAACGCGGCCGGGGCCGATCATGAAAGTGGCCTCCGGCGGCGAACTCTCCCGTTTCCTGCTTGCGCTCAAGGTGGCGCTTGCCGACAAGGGCTCCGCGCCGACGCTTGTGTTCGACGAAATCGACACCGGTGTGGGCGGCGCCGTTGCCGATGCGATCGGCCAACGCTTGCGTCGGTTGGCCGAAAATGTTCAGGTTCTCTCGGTCACGCACGCGCCGCAGGTGGCCGCGCGCGCCAAGGGGCATTATCTGATTTCCAAGTCCGGGAACGGCAAAGGCAAGGACGATACGGTGGCAACCCGTGTCGCGGTGATCGGGCCGGAGGAGCGCCAGGAGGAGATTGCCCGCATGCTGGCCGGCGCCAAGGTGACGGCGGAGGCGCGCGCCGCGGCAGCGAAGCTTCTTTCCGGTGACAGTTAGGAAATTCAGAGCTTGCTGATATAAGGTCAGCCCCGGCCATGCCGAGAAGGCGGGCAGAACGCGCCAAACCAACGGGATTGCCCTTGATGAACGTTTTTCTGGAACACTACTGGCCGCATATTCTGGCGGTGATCTCCTTTGTCCTCGGCGCGACGGCGGCGATCCACGCCACGATGACCAAGGATGAGGTGCGCGCCGCGATCGGCTGGGTCGGCGTGATCATGCTGTCGCCGATCCTGGGGGCCGCGATCTACGCCATTGCCGGCATCAACCGCATGCGCCGTCAGTCGGTTCGCGACAAGCGGCAGAGTGTTCCCGATGCCGTGGCGCACGAGGAGCAGAAGCACAGGATCGACCGCGAGCGCGTGGTGGCCGATCTCGGCCCGCGCATGGGCGGACAATGGATGCTGGGCAACACCGTGACCGGCATGCCTGCCACCGCCGGCAACAAGGTGCGCCTGCTGGAAACCGGCGACGAGGCCTATGCGGCCATGCTCGAGGCGATCGACAAGGCCGAGCGTTCGATCCTGCTGGAAACCTACATCTTCGACAGCGACGCGATCGGCCGGCGCTTCGTGGAGAGCCTCTCAAATGCGGTCAAGCGCGGCGTCGAGGTGCGTATCCTGGTGGATTCCATCGGCGCGCGTTATTCGCGCCCGCGCATCACCAAGCTTCTGCGCGCGCATGGCATCCGCGTTGCCACCTTCAACGGCGCGGTGCTGCTCAGGCTGCGACTGCCCTATGCCAATCTCCGGACCCACCGGAAAATTCTCGTCATTGACGGCGAGACCGTCTTTGCCGGAGGCATGAATATCCGCGCGGCCTTTACCGGTCCGAACGCCGCCCAGGATACGCATTTCATGCTGAAGGGGGCCGCCGTTGCCGACTATTTCACGGTTGCCGCCGCCGACTGGTATTTCGAAACGCACGAGGCGCTCGATGGCGAGGCCTGGAACATTGCCGAGACGTCGTCCGACGAAGGGCCGCTGATCGCCCGCGTCGTGCCCTCCGGTCCGGACCGGAACCTCTCCAACAACAACAACATGATCATGGGCGCGCTCTCGGTCGCCGAGGACCGGGTTCTGATCATGTCGCCCTATTTCCTGCCGGATCGCGACCTGGTTTCCGCCCTTGCCACGGCGGCGCGGCGCGGCGTGACGGTCGACATCGTCGTGCCGGGCCAGAACAATCTCGGCCTCGTCGACCGGGCGATGACGGCGCAGTTCGACGAAATCATCGAGAACGGCTGCCGGATCTGGCGCGACAACGGCCCCTTCAACCATTCCAAGCTGATGACGGTTGACGGAAAATGGTCCTATCTCGGCTCGTCCAACATGGACTCGCGCTCGCTCAGGCTGAATTTCGAGACGGACATGGAGGTCTTCGACATGGGCTTTGCCGGCGAGATCGAGGCGCGGATCGTTGCCGCGCGGGACCGTTCGACGGAAGTGACGCGCAAGGCCCTGAGGAGCCGTCCCTTCGTCTACCGCCTGCGCGACCGGATATTGTGGCTGGGCTTGCCGTATCTGTGATTGAGACCCAATATAGAAGGGTCAGACGAAAGTTCCTCAAAGTGAAGCGATGAGCCCGATCAAATCTCCCCTTGCCAATGCCGTGCTGCGCTCCTTCCGCGAAAACGGAAAGCGGCCCGATGCCGCCGTGCCCGTAAAAGGGGACGGCCTCAAGGTCGCGACCTATAATGTCCATAAATGCGTCGGCGTCGACGGACGCTTCGACCCCGACCGGATATTCGAGGTCATCCGCGAGATCAGTCCTGACCTGATCGCCCTGCAGGAGGCCGATACGCGCTTCGGCGAGCGCACCGGCCTGCTTGACCTGAAACGGATCGAGGCTGAAACCGGGCTGGTGGCCGTGCCTGTGGAGGCGAGCGCGCGCGCCCATGGCTGGCACGGCAATGTGCTTCTGTTCCGCGATGGCGCAGTGCGCGACATCCACCGCGAGAAACTGCCGGGGCTGGAGCCGCGCGGCGCGCTG
>NZ_CFHTCS010000217.1:0-7615 GCF_984369615.1 Martelella sp.
GGGTCTCCTCAAAGAGCAGTTACCACGCCACAGCACAAAAATCAGGACAGTCCCCTACGCATGGCGCGGCGGCCCGCGCATCCACGCGGATCCGAAAACAGAAAAGGACGCCTTCATCGCCGAATATCGGCAGCACATGCTGACCGCTTCGACCGAAGGCATCCTGACACTCGAAGGTCTGATCGACCTGTTCACCGGCTCCGAGAAAAAGCCGAATCCCGATTTTCTTGCGCTGTCCGCTTCAACCCAGCGCGATTATCTGTATGCGTTCCGGCTGATCAGGGAACGCTGGCCCCGCCTGCCCGCGCGCCTCACCCAGCAGCGCGGCATGAAGCGCGATATTCGGGACTGGCACCGATCATTTGCGAAAAACCCTCGGAAGGCGGACAAGCTCCTGTTCGCTCTCTCCAAGGTTTTTTCTTATGCGATCAAGCACGAGTACATCGAAAAGAATCCCTGCACCGGCATAGACCGGATCTATCGCGGATCGAGACGGGAATTCGTCTGGACCGACGCCATGATCGAAAAGGTTCGCAGAGAGGGAAAGCCGCACATCGTCGCGGCAATGGAAGTCGCCGTCTACACCGGCCAGCGCCAAGGCGACATCCTCGCGCTGAAATGGCCGCAATACGACGGCACCCACCTGCAGTTAAGGCAGGGTAAAACCGGCAAACGCGTCAAGGTCAGGCTGCACAAAGACCTGAAAGCCCTGATCGACCAGCTCAAACAAGCCGCCGAAGACCGAAAGGTCCGCTCGGCCAGCATCCTGACAAACAGTCGCGGCCGCCCCTGGACGCAAGACGGCTTCCAAACCTCATGGCGAAAGGAAATGGCCCGCCTCGGCATCGAGGGCGTCACCTTCCACGACCTGCGCGGCACCTTCATCACCGCCCGTCGCCGAGAAGGCTCCACCGTCGAACAAATCGCCAGCATCTCCGGCCACACGATCTCCGAGGTACGCTCGGTACTTGAGAAGCACTACCTTGCCGATGACCAACAAGCCAGCGATGCGGTGATTTTGCGGATGGAGAAAAGCAGCAGTCCGTAGAGCGGCATCTTCATTTTCCGGCTATCGCAGTTAGTGAAGTTGGGATCTCTATCTATGAAGTTTGATCGGGGGCTTCAACGTACACCGCACCATCCGCATCGGCATCACCTTCCCCGAATCCGTCTATTGCGATAGTAATTCGAGAATTGCTTTAATGCTTTGGGAGGCTCAAATGTATCTGCGGCGACTTAAGTTGGTGAACACCGGCCCAATTGAACGTGCTGACATCAGTTTTCGGTTCGGCGACGAAGGATTACCCAAGCCTGTCATTTTCGTCGGACAAAATGGCTCAGGAAAAAGTGTCGCAATTTCTCATATTGTGAATGCCTTAATTGCCGCACAAGGAATAATTTTTGAAGATTCCGATGTAGAAGAAGGCAAGGTTTACAAATTAAGAAGCCCTTCTTACATTCGCCACGGAGAAAATTATTCTGTATCAGAAGTTCATCTATCCGATAATATTTACGTTCATGAGATGCAGCTAGCTAAAACGAAAAGCGATTTCACTGAACCAGTGGCAGAGTACCCAAAATGGAGCGATTTAAAACCGAGAGATGCCACACATTTCAGCAGCAATTTCAATGAAAATATTGATAAAATAAAGACAACACTATTAAATCACTCGCATCTATTCTTCCCTCCCAACAGATTTGAAGAACCAGACTGGCTAAATAGAGGGAGCCTTCGAACGAAGGTAACTTACCCTTCCATTACTTATTTTGAAAATCACTCGAACAGACCCATTGTTAATTACGCACCTATGGGAGAATTGCAAAATTGGCTCTTGGACCTTGTATACGATAGCTTTGTCTTGGAACGACCTATTTCTTCATCGCCTGAACAGGAAAATAGACAGCAGCCTACAGAACGCCGGAACAGACCCGCAACTACAATTCTGAAAGCTATAGAGGAGTTTCTGAGGGTCTTATTTGGGAAGCCTGGCAAAGTGGTTTGGAACGTAGGAGCTAGGAACCGCAGGCAGCTTGGGGTCTCCATAGATGGAGAGACTATGACCTCAAATTTATTCCAGCTCTCTTCAGGGCAAGCCGTTTTGCTCGACCTATTTCTGTCGATCATAAGAGACTTCGATCTAGGTCAATCGCAACTCACCCAACTGAGTGACATCGAAGGTCTCGTTATAGTTGATGAAGTCGACCTTCACCTCCACACTGATCTTCAACACGATCTACTCCCTAATATTATTCATCTATTTCCGAAAATACAATTTGTGCTTACTACGCATTCTCCGTTGTTTCTGATTGGCATGGAAAAACTCTTTACGTCAGAAGGCTTGCAGCTCGTCGAGCTGCCTACCGGTCACGAGATCGAGGTGGAGCGCTTCTCTGAGTTTGAAACAGCATACAAACATATGAAAGCGAGCGCCCGCTTCCAAGAGGAAGTTCGGGAAATGATAAAAGCCAACCCAAAACCAGTTGTTTATCTAGAAGGCACCACTGATATCGACTACTTGACCAAAGCCGGAGAACTTCTCGGAAAGGACGAACTTGTTAGGAAGTTCAAATTGATCGATGCCGTAGGTTTCCGCAATCTTGACAAGATTTGGGAGACCTACAAGACGCACTTCAGCTCCCTCACACAGGAAAAGTGTCTGTTGCTATATGATTGCGACGCGGGAAAGAAAGCAGAGTCTGTCGGCAACTTGTATCGCCGTACGATCGCGCAGCAAGCTCACAAAATAGAATCTGGAATTGAAAACCTTTTCCGAGATGCCACAATTCAAAAAGCGCGGGCTTTCAAACCAGCTTTCGTGGATATAAAGAGCGAGCATACTCTAGTCGAACGAGGCGTAGAGATGACTATCCCTGAGACTTGGAAGGTCAACAAAAGTGAAAAGCGGAACCTCTGTGATTGGCTCTGTGAAAATGGTACTGCAGATGATTTTCAGGATTTTTCAATTGTATTTGACATTCTTGAAGACGTTTTATCTTCTGAAGATTGACCTGCATCCTGCACCTCTTGCAAAAATTCAAGCTAACTGCTTCATTGCCCTTTAATCTGCTCTGACTCCGTTAAAAATCGATATCAACGTCGACAGGAACTTGGGGCGTTATTTCTGCAGCGACTGGAGTGTAAAGATCAACTCCGACTTCAGGCGAAGCCAAAGTCATGATCAAGGCATAGCGCGCCTGCTGCTCGCACACCTCTGCTTTACGCCTTTCTTTCCACCACCCCCCCACAGGCTTCACGCAAATCAGATCACGAGATGCCAAATCGGCGCCACTGCCGACCCATTGGTCGCAATGAATTGAACCGGCTGAAACGCCGCTCGGCCCAAACTGCCATCCAGTGTCGTTCGGTCGTCCGTCAGGGACCAAGCCGGCAAAAATCTCTTCCTCGGCGTTGATCCCGGCCCGGAAGCGAGCCTCTGATTCTTGTGAACGCTTGAGGTCAAAACGCAGTCCAAATGACTGATACTTCTGGGGGTCAATGGCGGCGGCCCGACCTGGATTGGGTTCAATAAAATAGGACAGTGTGACCTTTAGAACGAAGTTATTATCAGCATATTGCTCCAAAAGGGCCTTGGGCCATGGTAGCTTATAGTAGTGGCATTCATTGAATCCCACGCTGTATGATTTCTTGCCATCTTTGACAGTAACCTTCTTCTTATAAGGCTGAATGGCCTGCTGCGCGACAAGAGCCAAATGTTCTTTGGCAGAGGCTGTAGCCCGCTTGAAAGACGGTACGCCATAGCCAAAACATCGGGCTAAACGCTGCTTTTCACGAAGGCTATCTGTCGCCCGGAGCTTCTGCCACATAGGCTCGGTCCATTCGGCACTGTGTACCATCAATGCTCGAATGGTTTCCGGCCAGTACTCGGGATGATCCGCTTTCAGACGGGCAGCGAGACGTGATGCCAGCGCCGTAGCAGCGCTGGTCGCAGCAAAACTCACAATCGGTAAACGGTCTGCATCACTGCCCGTCGTCAACAACTCTAAAGAGGGGCAAGAAACGAGGCTTTGGCCATCAGCTGAAATAGCCCGATTACCAGCTTCCATCACGATTTCAGGCTTTACCGGCGCCTTACCTTGAACCCATGCCAGCGAGTTACGTGAATATGGACTTAATTCACCCATCTGCGCCATGGGCTTGTACCCATCCAGTCCATCATCATCGATGATCTGCTTTTGAGTGTAGCCGCCGACAGTCAACACATTCCAAGCCTGTGCCGGATCTTCAATAGTGTAGTTTTCGGCGGGCTGAAGGTCGGCGAACTTCATGACCGCTGGAATGTTGCCCGCAGAAATAAAGAACAGGCGGCGCGGAGCATCAACGTCGTCACCCTCCATTCTACCAACGGCGGCACGATCAATGGATGCACTCCAACTTGTACCGCGCTCCCCAGAAACATCCTCGTTTGTGATCGCCATGCAGTATATGCGATCGAATTCGGGATTCTGAATCTCCGCCAACGACACGGCGGTTGCCGTGATCGTACCTAGTCTTGCCGGTCTATTCTCCGGAAAACCATCTGATGGCAAAATGCGTACTGACTCCAACCGATGATTAAGAGACCGAAGGCCCTGATCTTGAAGCGCAGAAAAAAGATCGCCGTGCAATGCCAGCCCCGCCATCTCTGTGCCATGGCTGAATGCTTGATTGTCGGTTGGCACCCAATCAGGGTTTGCAGTAAGTAGATCACCCTCGGCCAAGCCGGGCTCTATAAGCACGTGGCCACGGTTGACGCCAGTATCAAGTAGGCAGACGCGGGGGACGTTTGCACCTGGCCACGCGACACGCTCCGCCAAATCTTCGGCCCAGTCGTGCTGGTTTTCGCGTTCATCCTCGATAAAAAAGGAAGGCGTGTCGGAACCTCGTCGCAGCTCGGTGATGCCTTTGCAGGCGAAAAGTAGCACTTCAATGTCGGCACGGCGGGCAAAAACCGGCACTATGACCGTTTCAGGAAAAGTCAAACGGTAATCTTCATCGGCGATCTCGCATTCTAGATGGGCCAGAACCTTAAGTATTTCTCCTTCTAGACCCCTTATGCACCAAACTTCCCACCAGATTTGCGCTTGAGCATCTTCCGGAAGCGCAGCAGAACTATCAGTCCAAAAAGACATCAGTCGGGCGCGTCTAATCGCGTCAATTGGCTCAACATAGGACTTATGTTTAGGTTGTTCCGTTGCAGTAAGCGGGGCTGCACGATAGTCTTCCAGTATCGTCTCGAGAACGGGTATCGACTTGTCGGGAACAAACAGAACAGCACTTAACTTGTCGTTTTCCGCATCTCTCTTCGCCGTACCAGAGAGAATGCCCGATCTTTTTTTGTCAAGTTTCTCAGCATCGGAGCCCTTGCGCAACTCGATCTCGTAATATGCACCCTCAGACCGCTCAAAACGCTCATCTGGCGATGGCGTCTCCTCAACCTCGTGAAAAGCCGCGCGCAATTGCTCAAGAAGCACCGCACCATGCTCCTCACGCACACGCGGGGCACTTCCCCCACCTATATTGCGAGGGGGAGATTTGTATGACCTGGCTTGACGACGGTTCGAAATATCGAGGTGAGGTAGGATAAAATCTGGCATATCGTACTAGCTGCGCTTTGTGTTCGAGAACACCTCCTGCATCGCACGTCTTTCATCCAGACGCCGGACAAGTTGGTCAGAGGTGACGGTACTGGTCTCGTTTAGGATAGCCGACTTCACAGCATCCTCGGTCGCGCGGGTGATTTCCGCTTGACTGAGCCCTTCAGCTGCCTTGAACAATCTTTTCCAGGCTAGACGCTGCGACTTAAATGGGCGCAGAGCACCAATAATGACTTGTTTCACCTGTGCCTCAGACGGCATCTCAAAAGAGAGGACTAGATCGAAGCGACGCAATAGTGCATTGTCGAGTAGATCAGAATGGTTTGTAGCGCCGATGATAAGACTGTCGGTCGAGTTTTCCTCCTCCATGTACTGGAGAAAAGAGTTCAGAACGCGCCGCATTTCGGCCACGTCGTTTGAGGCGCTACGCCTACCGCCGACTGCGTCAAACTCATCGAACAGATAGACGCCGCGCTGTCGCCCTGTTTCGTCAAAAACGAGCCGAAGCTTTGCAGCGGTTTCGCCCATGAAACGTGTAATCAAACCTTCAAGCCGCACGACGAAAAGAGGGAGAAGCAGCTGTCCTGCTAACGCCTCGGCAGTCATCGTTTTGCCGGATCCAGGCGGCCCGACGAATAGAACACGGCGATTCGGTGTCTTGCCATGCTCGCGCAGCCAGCTCCGTTTCTGCTGCTCGCACACCAACTCATCAAGACGCCCCCGAAGAGATTGCTCTAGCACCACATCTTTTAGCTTATAGCGGGTTTCTCGGTGCTCAATAAGCCCTTCTAACTCACCCCTCGGCTTAGCGAACTGGATCGCGACAGGCGCCTCTCCATGCAATTTCCGTGCGCTTTCGACGGCCGAACGTAGCGCCTCAGCACTAGAACGGCGCCCCTGCCGTGCCTCAGAAGCAGCGACCTGCAGCGCGATCGAATAGAATTGCTCATCGTCCCCCTCGGCACGACTATGCAGCATAGCCAGTATCTGTTTCGCGTTAGACAACAGTTTGAGCTTTCTACGTCATCAGGTGTGATCTTGGCAGAATACACCAATTCGATATCGGGATAACTACAATAAAAGTTTAATCGCAACGGCGAGCCTGAGCCCAGAGAACAAATCCGACTGCATTGAGCTCGACATCAGGACCCCCCCAGTGCGTGCGCGCCCAACAACCCGCAGATGCTTCCCGCAACCTTCTTTCTATCGCTGACGTGCGCTTAGTCGCCCGATTGACTTAGCCCTGACTCCGACAGCAATAGAACACAAGCAAAACGAAAGCCGTAAACCAAACTGTAAACCAACTACTGTTCATGGAGGGAGTTCGGTCTAAACTTCTGAAAAGATTGGCGACCCCTGCAGGATTCGAACCTGCGACCGTCGGCTTAGAAGGCCGGTGCTCTATCCAGCTGAGCTAAGGGGCCGTTTGATGCTCGCGGGCGGCATGAATGCCTGATCCCGTCGTAAATGACAAGCTGTCTGCGGGTCGTCTCCGGGAAGAAGTTGCCGGCGACGCGAGAAGCCTTGGGGCTGGAGCATGTCCGGGCTTCCTTGAATCGCGACCACGCTCTAGCCTTTTGTTTTCCGCGCGTCCGGACGGAAAACCGGTCTCCACTTTTTCTGGACGCGCTCTGGTTGAACGAAGTCGCCACGCGAAAGGCAGCGGACAGGCTTGACGTCCGGGCGGGGAAGTGCGGCTTGCAAAGACGCCTGCGTCAGTGCGTCCAGGGCTGCACGCGGTCCGGCTTGAAGTTGTCGGAGTAGGAAACGACCTTTTCCTTGGTCTCCTTCGGCTGGATCACGCGATAGGCGATCCCGTGGCGGCGCGCATAGGCCTCGGCCTCCTGCTGGCTGTCGAACCGCAGCTTGACCTGCTGCAGCATATCGGAAGACGAGGTATAGCCGAACAGGGGGTCGATCGTGCGCGGCGTCTGCTGGTCGAATTCCAGCACCCACTGGTGGGTCTTGGCCTGGCCCTGCTGCATTGCCGTTCTGGCGGGACGGTAAATCTTCGCCGACA
>NZ_CFHTCS010000218.1:0-7588 GCF_984369615.1 Martelella sp.
CGATCAAGCCCCGGACGGCGCGCATCCCATCAACATCAATACCAAGCTGGCCGATATGATGGATGCGCTCGGCAAGGGCGCGACCCTGAGCGTGGTTGACGGCGACGGCAGGACCGTCGGCAGCGTCCGCCCCTCCAATGTCGTGACCGCACTCAATCCGGCGATACCGCTTGGATAAAGCTCTGGTAGCTGTCTGTTCACACAGGAAAAAGGCGCTCCTCGGGGGCGCCTTTTGTCAGTGTGTGAAGATCATCGCGGTCACCGCGGCATCAGGAAGAATTCCAGCACGCCGGTGCGGATCGCGCGGCGCTTGACCTTGCTCTTGAAGGGCAGGGAAATCATGTTGCCGATGAGACGACAGACCTTGTAGGGGCGATAGTAGCGATCGATCTTTTCGCGCTCGCTGTCATGTTCGGGCACGACCGCCGTCGGGTCGACATGCTTCTTGTAGAGCCCGATCCACTCATTATGCGTGTAGCAGGTCCTGAACGAATTGGGGTGGACCTTCATGAAAAAGGTCGGCTTTGACGGCTCGAGGTTGAACTGGTCGAAGGACAGGAACACGAAATTGGAGGCGAAGTATTTCTCCGTCGCCTCCACGGCCCTCTCATTGCCGTCATTGTAGTGCGCGCAGCACACTTCGCGCCCGGCATTGCGCAGCGCATTGACGAAGATATGCTGCTCGGGCGTGTAACGGTTGTAGCGCTTGCTGCCCGTATCCCAGAGCGCCTCCTCCTCCGTCATCAGCGGTACGTCGTAGAGCTTTCTGATGTCTTCGGTCAGACCGAAGAAGGCAAGGTCGGACGGGTGAAAGGGAAAACGCAGCCGTGAGCGCGGATTGCGCGAGAAATAGCTGCAGGCGAGAAGCTTGTGCGCAAAAAGCGCATAGGCCTCGTCCCGCCTGGGAAAGGCGTCGAAGAACTGCAGGAAGTCATTGCCGGTCAGCCGGAAGTCCGTGCGTATGCGGAAGCAGTAGGGCGTCTCGACCCGCTCCAGGCCGGCGCGGTTGCCGACGATCTGACGGTTGACATTGTTGGCCTTCTCGCCCGGCTGGTCGGAATAATAGAAGAAGCCGGGATCGTCCGCGAGCACCAGGTCATCAAAATCAAGCCCATCGACATCGGCTTTCTTCCACGTCGACAAAATGACCTTTGATCCCGGAAAATAGCGCCTGACAGCAGCAAAGCTGTCGCGGACAAGCGGCTTGTCGACGACGCCCTGAAACAGAAATGTGATCTCTTTTGTGTCCATCACCGAATGACCTGTGTGCCTACCAAACGCGCGCGCCCCCAAATCCGTTCCCCGTCTGCGACACTTGCCTCCTTCACATGCAATATGCCCCTCCCAAATGGGACATGTCGAGCAGGTTCTTCACTGCGTCCGCTCCCGCCCGCGCGCCCCGCATGCTCGGCTGCTCAAGGAGCGCCGCCTGGATATTTGTCATCGCTGGCGCCGGGAAGCTTCACAACCACGTTGACGGTTCCGTCCTCAAGGCAGGCGAAGTCGGTTGCCTCGCCGGGCTCCATTACGACAATGTCGCCGGCTCCGTATTCAACGCCGTTCATGGCGACGCGGCCGGCGATGATGACCGTATATTCCGTGGCAACCTTGTGGTGGTGCAACGCCTCGCTGTCGCCGCGCCGATAGCGCTTGACGGCAACCTCGACATCTTCGGTCCGGCACAGGCTCGGCTCGAAATCGCCGATGAACCAGCCCTTGACCATGTCTTCCAGCTTCGCCGTCCTCAATGCAGAAACGCCTCCCTGTGCTCATGCAGCTGCGAAATGTACTGGGCGAGCTGCATTTCCGTCTTCACCGGATGGAACTGGTCGTTATCGATGAACTCGATCACAACCTTTTTGTGGCGCAGCACCATCTCGTTGATGGTCTGGCTGATGAAAAAGGCATCCTTGATCTTCCGGTCCTTGCGCACCACGCTCTGGGCGCAGAGCACGAAATCGCTGCCCCTGCGGAAATAATAGAAGCTCGCAAGCGCATGCTTGCTGATCGGCCGCTTTTCGGCAACCTCGCAGACGAAGCCGTCATCGTCCAGAAGCGCGAAGGAATAGCGCGGGTGCACCGAACGGAAGGAGACGACGCCGGCATCCGCCTTCCTGTCGCGGAATGCCTTGACGATCGCCGTAAGGTCCGCATCGATCAGTTCGTCCACGGCGACGAGAATGATCTCCTCGTCCTTGTCGATCTGCTCGGCGGCCAAGAGCGCCGTGCACACCGAGCCGGCGGTGGGGCCGGACACCTCGACGCATGCGCCGTTCTCCGCGCTCTGCGCGATCACATCATCGACATTGAACTCGTGAATATCGGAACTTCTGACGCAAAAGATGATCGCGCTCGGCTCAAGCGTCTGCAAGGCCGCGATCTGGCGTTCGAGTATGAGTTCCTCGTTGAACTCGGTCATGTAGAGCGGATAGCGCTCGCCCTTGATGTCGAGGTTTTCGCCACCCATCAGAACCACGATCTTCATGCTGCGGACCCCACGGATTTGCCGGCCGCCTCGATCTCGGCGATACGCTGCTTGAGGCCCTTGTAGTTGACCTCGTCAACGTCCTTGACCGCCATCACATGGGCGCCGGAGGCTTCCGCCGCCTTCAGCCCGTTGGGGTTGTCCTCGACGATGAGGCATTCCTTCGGATGGAGCTTCAGCATTTCTATCGCCTTCAGATAGATTTCCGGATCGGGCTTAGACCGCTTCACGTCCTGGTTGGAAAGCATGAAGTCGAGATAGGGCGTCAGGCTCGCCTTCTGCATCATCTGCTCAACGGTATCGCGCATCGAATTGGAGGCGACGGCGAGCCGGTAGCCCTCCAGCTTGAGCCGCGAAAGCGCGTATTCGTGATCGAAGCGCGGACGGCAGCGCTCGACGATGATTTCGAGCGTGTAACGCTGCTTCATCTCGTTGATGAAGCCGTGCAGATAGGTCGGCAGGTTCTTGTCGATGGACAGGCGCTGCAGCTTCACCTTGGTCGGCAGCCCGTCATAGACGGTGGCGTGCTCGTGGCGCTCGATCGTGTAGCCGAACAGGCCGAGCGCCCGGTTGAGCGCATCATAATGCCATTCCTTGGCCTCGATCAGCACCCCGTCCATATCGAAAATGACTGCCTTTATCGCCATTATCGTGCCTCCTCGAACGCGTCCTTCGCCTTTTCCGGCATGTCGGTGCACAAAAGAAGCGCTTCGCTATTGAGAGATTGGGCCGATTTTAAGATCGGCCACTGAATGCCGACGTCGCGCCGGTGCAGGTCGGCGGATACGACGCAGACGCGCTTCTTCTGCGCAATCAGCGCGTCGATCAGGCCGGGACCGAACCAGTCGGAACGGAAGCAATCGAGCCAGACGCCATGGCTGGCTTCCAGAAGCGGCGGATGCGGCTGCAGGTCGGAAAGGCCGGTAAAGACCGTCAACCCGTCTTCGATCTGGCGCACAAGATCCGGCAGCGACATGTCGAAAACGAAGTAGTTGCTGTGGCCGTAATCCTCGAGGATGGCCTTGATCTCCGCGCCCAGCCCGTCGGCCTTGATGTTCAGCGCCAGGGTCAGGTTGCGCCCGTCCATGATCTCGAGAAACGCTGAAAACGGCATTTCGCCGCCCTGCGCCATGTCATGGGCGATGACGATCTCGCCGTTGTGATCCCTCAGATCGGTCTCCGTGCCGAAGCCGCGGTCGAAGGAACGGCGAAAGGCCGTCTCGGTGTTCTTTTCCGCGGCCGTCTCCCACAGGCCGCGATGGGACAGAATCTCCACTATTTCACCCTTTCGGAAACAGGATGTTTCAGAAAGAAATCGAGATCTCCCGGTATGCCCAGCCCGTACATGCCGTCATACTCCTTCCCGATGGAATAGTGCCCGATCTTCAGGCCGTCGCGAATCAGGTAATTGTAGACCGGACAGATATAAAACTCTCCGTTGATCCGCACATTGTCCTCTATCATTTTTTTCGACGCGCGCACCAGATCGCGGCCTTTTCTAAAATTGAAGATGCCGACGGCGGCATTGTCGGAGATCACCCTCTTTTCGGCGGTTTCGACAACGCGTCCCTCGTCCTCGCGCACGAAGGACCATTTCGGATCGTCGGCCTTCATGGTCATGATCAGGCCGTCATAGCGGCCATCCTCCATGAATCCGAGATAGGCGTCGATGTCGGCATCGATATACTGATCGGAATTGACCGTCATCACCGGCTCGTCGGTGTCGATCAGTTCCTCGGCCAGAAGCACGGTGGAGGCCTGTCCCTCGGTGACGCGATCGATGCCGATAATCTCGACATGTTCGGCCAACCCCTTGAGTTTTTCCTCAAGTCCGTAGTCCCGGATATGGCCATTCTGGCAGATGAAGATGAAGCGATGGGCCACGGAGGGGGTGAGGTTTTCGACCACGACCTGGATCATCGGCTTGCCGTGCACCGGGATCAACGGCTTGGGATCCGTGTAGCCGGCATCGGCAAACCGGCTTCCCCGGCCGGCCATCGGAACAACTATATTCAGCACGTCAACTCGCTTCCCGTCTCCATAGCCTCGGATCTCCCGCTTCGGGCCTTGCCATCATAGCAGACTTATCCGCCCTGCCTTTTCAACATTGTTTACAAGTCTTTTCAGGATCCAAGACCCTTTGGCCTGCCTAGCCCCCCGGCAGCCGACACTTTTACGTGGTAGCCGAAGCCTTCCCTGCCGACAACATGACACCGCGGCAAAAGCGGACTTTTTCCGCCAAGACCGGAAATTATCAACCGGCCGATTGACGAACGGCGGATCATCCCCTAAACATCAGATCAGAATTTGGAACGTACCAAATCGGGAGGAGATGGTATGAAATGGGGTCTCATCGGCGCCAGCACGATCGCGTCAGAGCACATGATCGGCGCAATCCGGGCGCAGTCGGGCCACACGGTCGAGGCGGTCTTGTCCTCAAACGCCGCGCGCGGTCAGGATTTTGCGACCCGCAACGGCATCCCGCATGCCTTTTCCGATCTCGAGGCGCTTCTGGAACACCCCGGGATCTCCGCGGTCTACATCTCCACCACCAACGAGAAGCACGTATCGCAAGCGATGGCCGCCTTTGCCGCCGGCAAGCATGTGCTGTGCGAAAAGCCGCTGGCGCTCAGTGTCGATGACGCAGCGATGATGGTCGAGGCAGCGAAAAGCGCTGGCCTCGTGTTTGCCACCAATCATCATCTGCGCTGCTCCGGCGCTCACCTTGCCATTCGCCAGATGATTGCACGGGGCCGCCTCGGCCGCGTCCTGTCGATGCGGGTGTTCCATGCCGTCAGCCTGCCGGAGCATCTGCGCGGCTGGCGCATCGACAACGCGGCGGCGGGCGGCGGCGTCATCGCAGACATCACCGTCCATGACGCGGATACGGTGCGCTTTCACCTCGGCGAAGACCCGAAGACCGTTGTCGCCCAGGCAGTCTCCTCCGGCCTCGGCCGGGGCGTGGAAGACAGCGTCATGTCGGTCTGGACCATGCCTTCGGGCATCATGGTGCAGAGCCATGAAAGCTTCACCCACCCCTATGCCGGTTCCGGCATCGAGATTCACGGCACGGAGGGTTCGCTTTTTGCCCAGGGCGTCATGACCCAGCGACCGACCGGCACGGTCACGATGACCGACAGGGACGGCGCGCTCCAGCTCAACTACGATCGCCATGACCTCTACAGTTACGGCCTGAAGGCCTTCAGCCAGGCCATCGCCGGTCGCGGCCGGCCCGCCGCCGACGGCGTCGACGGGCTGAAATCGCTCGCGGTTGCGCTGGCCGTTGCCCGATCGGCGCGCGAGGGTCGGGCCGTCGATGTGGACTACAAAGGATATTGAGTGATGAAGAGCAAGGTCGTCAGCGCGGAAGCCGCCGTCAGCCGGATCGCAGATAATGCCGTGGTTTCGGTCTCGTCTTCCTCCGGTCTCGGTTGCCCGGACAAGGTGCTGGAAGCGCTCGGCGCGCGTTTCGAGGCAACCGGCCGTCCCCGGCGGCTCACCACGCTGCACCCGATTGCCGCCGGCGACATGTACGGCATCAAGGGCATAGACCATATCGCGCGCGACGGTCTCCTGGACCGGGTGATCGCCGGCTCCTATCCGAGCGGCGCCTCATCGCTGCCGATGCCCGAAATCTGGAAGATGATCGTCGAAAACCGGGTCGCGGCCTATAACGTGCCCTCCGGCATCCTGTTCGACATGCACCGCGATGTGGCGGCAAAGCGCCCGGGCGTGCTCACCCAGGTCGGCATCGACACATTTGTTGACCCTGAACGCCAGGGCTGCGCCATGAACGAGAAGGCTGAGGCGGCCCCGATCGTCAAGCGCGTCGATTTTGCCGGCGACACCTGGCTGCATTTCGACAATTTCGCCCCGGACGTGACGATCCTCAGGGCAACGACGGCCGATGAGCACGGGAATCTTACCTATGAGCACGAGGGCGCCTATCTCGGCGGTCTCGACCAGGCGATCGCCGCGCGCAACAATCGCGGTCTCGTCATCGCCCAGGTCAAGCGGGTGACGGCCGCCGGTTCGCTGCGCCCGCATGATGTGCGCGTTCCCGGGCATCTGGTGGATTGCATCGTGGTCGATCCCGGCCAGTATCAGACCACCGAAACGCTTTACGATCCGGCGATTTCCGGCGAGATCATTCATCCGCTGGCCGATTTCGAGCTTGCCGAATACGGCGTCGAAAAAGTGATCGCGCGCCGCGCCGCGATGGAGCTTGCATCCGGCCAGGCCGCCAATCTCGGCTTTGGAATCTGCGCGCTGGTGCCGCGCATCCTGCTGGAGGAAGGCCATGCGGGCGATGTCACATGGGCAATCGAGCAGGGCGCTGTCGGCGGCATGCCGCTGACCGGCTTCGCCTTCGGCTGCGCGTCGAACGCCGACGCCTTCATGCCCTCGCCCAACCAGTTCACTTACTTTCAGGGCGGCGGCTTCGACGTTACCTTCCTGTCCTTCCTCGAGGTGGACCGCAAGGGCAATGTCAATGTCTCCAAGCTCGGCAAGAAGCCTTATCTGACGGCCGGCTGCGGCGGCTTCGTCGACATCACGGCCAATGCCCGCAAGATCGTCTTCGCCGGCCTTTTCGAGGCGGCGGCCGGCCTCAACCTGACGAGCAAGGGCCTGTTCGTCGAAAAGCCGGGCAAGTTTTCAAAGATGGTCGAGGCCGTGGAACACGTCACCTTCTCGGGCGAACGCGCCCGGGAGAACGGCCAGGACGTGCTCTATGTCACCGAACGCTGCGTCATGCGCATCGGCGACAACGGCCTTGTCGCCACCGAGATCATGCCGGGCATCGATCCCGAACGCGATATCATCGCCGCCTCCGGCGGACGGGTCTCCGTCGCCGAGAATGCAACCGGCATGCCGCTGTCGCTGCTGTCCGAACGGAAGATGGGGCTCAAGATATGATTGCAGGCCATGTCGCATATTCTGCCGTCACCCCTGCCCCACCAATCTCCCCCCTTGAGGGGGAGATGCCCCGACAGGGGCAGAGGGGGGTGAATTCTCTCCGCCCGTTCGGAGCAAGCGGCTCTGCCTCATACCCCCCTCTGTCGCTTTCGCGACATCTCCCCCTCAAGGGGGGAGATTGGTGGG
>NZ_CFHTCS010000219.1:0-7549 GCF_984369615.1 Martelella sp.
TCTACGCATCGTGCTTTCCGAAAATCGATTCCGATTTTCGGGCCGATGCGCTAGTGCAGGCGTCCCTCGTTCATTTCGGGCGCGGACCACATCTTCTCGATATTGTAGAACTCGCGAACTTCCGGCCGGAATACATGGACGATCACGTCACCGGTGTCGATCAGCACCCAGTCTCCGGCATCCTGGCCTTCAACCCTGGGGGTGCCTGCACCCGATTGCTTGATGTCCTTGACCAGATGGTCGCAAATCGCCACGACATGGCGGTTCGAACGTCCGGACACGACCACCATGTGGTCGCCGAGCGCCGATTTGCCCTTGATGTCGATGGTTACGATATCTTCAGCCTTGGAATCCTCAAGGCTGGCGAGGACGGTGGACAAAGCCTGATCCGCGGCATGGACGCCGCTTTTCCTGCTCTTCGGTGCAGCATCGTCTGCGGCACCTTTGGCGTGCAATGTTGTCAGGGGTCTTCCTTTCTTCATGGACCGGAACAAGCACGATTGCGACTCGTGGCGCCCACGAGTCTCTATAAAGATAGGAGCCAATGGGGGTATCGCGCAAGGTTCTCGTTGAAAAACGCCCGGCGGCGGCGTCAGGGAATGCGGAAGGCAAGGCACGTGGCGTCGTCGCTGACCTTGTAGCGCGGAAAGCGCTCGCCTTCGGGATCCGTGATCCGCTCGATTTCACGCAACCGTGCCAGCAGCGCCGGAAGGCCCTCGTCAAAAGCGGCATCGATCAGTTCCCGAGGGCCGAAAGCGTCGTAATTGTCACAAAGGGCGGCGAAGCCATCCGAACAGAGCAGGCCGCGGGCGGGGGCCTTGATGCCGGTTTCCTCGCGCACGATCTCGTTTGCCGCCTCCGGCACCAGGCCGAGCGTGAAGATGCGCCCGCCCGGCATGTTGTGTTTCGAGCGGCTTTCGCGCAGCGCCGCACGCGTCTTTCCGTCTCCGCCGATATCGTTCTTGCCGCCAAAGCCGCCGGTGCGGGCGAGATGCGCGCGGGCGGCGGCGATTTCCCGGTCACGGTTGCCCTTCAGCGCGGTGGTCTCGAACACCTCTCCGTCGTCCTCCGACTGCAGGAACAGGCGGCAGTCGCCGAGCCCGTAGGACACGAGCCGGTCGCCCTCGACCCTGAGCATCTGGAAAGCTGCGGCCGGCCACATGTAGCGCGGCAGGTCGCCGGTTCCGGCGGTCTTGAAATAGGTCGCGCGGGCTTCTTCGTTGAGGCGGGAGACAACGGCGGCGACGCTCTCTTCGCTGCCTGCCCTGGAAAAAGCCGCCGCCGCGTGGTCGGCAAGCCAGGCGGCATCGCTCGGATGGTCCGTCATCACCTGCCGGTCGGCAATGCCGGTCGCGCCGTCGATGACGAAGGCGCTGTGCCCGTTTGCGCCGGCCCGATCCTCGCTGTGGCCGCCGGGTTTGCCGGGATCGTTGAGACTGGCGACGACCTCAATCCGCGTCATCATGGCCTCGCCTGAGCGCCGTGGAGCTGACATTCGAACGCGGACCGTGGATGAAGGTCCAGGCCGGCGGCGTCATCCGCGCCAGCGCCCGGGCATCGCGCTCGGCAATGCGGGCCTTGTCGAGCGTGCGCGCTGCCTTTGAGGAAAGATAGGTCAGCGTCGAGCCGGGCCGGTCGATCACGGCAAGCGGCACGGTGCGGGCGATTGCGCGCCATTCCTGCCAGCGGTGAAAGTCGCCGAGATTGTCGGCGCCCATGATCCAGACGAAATGGACGCCCGGGTTGCGGCGAACGATATGGCGGATGGTGCGGGCCGTATAAGCGGTGCCGATCGTCTTTTCGAGTGCTGAGACGCGGATGCGCGGATCGCGCGCCAGTTTCTCGCTCAGCGCCAGCCGTTCCTCGAGCGGGGCAAGGCCATTTCCGCTCTTCAGCGGGTTGCCGGGCGTGACCAGCCACCAGAGCTGGTCGAGGCCGAGGCGCTGGATCGCCAGGCTCGCCACCAGGAAATGCCCCTCATGCGGCGGGTTGAAGGAACCGCCGAAAAGGCCGATCGCCATGCCCGGCTCGCAATAGGGCATGGCAAGATAGCGCTGGTCGATCGTCCCCTCGGTCAAACTGTCACGCCCGCGTCTGTCCCGTGCCGCGCACAAGATATTTGAACGATGTGAGCTGTTCGACGCCGACCGGCCCGCGCGCATGCATCTTGCCGGTGGCGATGCCGATCTCCGCCCCCATGCCGAACTCGCCGCCATCGGCAAACTGCGTCGAGGCATTGTGCAAAAGGATCGCCGAGTCGATCTCGTTGAAGAAACGGGAAACGACTTCATGGTCCTCGGCAATCACCGCCTCGGTGTGATGGGAAGAATATTTTCCGATATGCTCGATGGCGCCGGAAATACCGTCGACGAGCTTCACTGAAATGATCGCGTCGAGATACTCCGTGGTCCAGTCGTCGTCATTTGTTTCATCGCGGCCGCGGGCATAGTCGATCATGTCGTGATCTACCCGCACGAGGCAGCCCTTTTTCTCCAGCGCCTCGATCAGCGGGGTCGCGAAGGTGTCGGCCGCCGCGCGGTCGATCAAAAGCGTCTCGGCCGCCCCGCAAATGCCCGTGCGGCGCATCTTGGCGTTGACGACGATGTCGCGCGCCATGCCGAGATCGGCGGATTTGTCGACATAGATGTGGCAGAGGCCTTCCAGATGGGCAAAGACCGGCACGCGCGCTTCCGATTGCACGCGGGCAACGAGGCTCTTTCCCCCGCGCGGGACGATCACGTCAATATTTCCGGAAAGGCCGGACAGCATCTCGCCGACGGCGGCGCGGTCGGTGGTCGGCACGATCTGGATCGCGTCCTCCGGCAGACCGGCCTCGGCAAGACCCGCCTTCAGCGCGCCGTGGATCGCGCGCGCCGAACGCGCCGAATCCGAACCGCCGCGCAGGATCACGGCATTGCCGGCCTTCAGGCAGAGCGCGCCGGCATCGGCCGTCACATTCGGGCGGCTCTCATAGATGACGCCGATGACGCCGAGCGGCGTGCGCACGCGCGAGATCGTCAACCCGTTCGGACGGTCCCATTCGGCGATCAGCTTGCCGACCGGATCGTCCAGCGCGGCAATGGCGCGGATGCCGTCTGCCATGGCGGCAATGCGGGCGTCACTCAGTTCCAGCCGGTCGATGAAGGAGCCGGTGATGCCGTTTTCGCGGGCCGCGGCGACATCCTTCTCGTTCTCGGCCAGGATATCCGGCGCGCGCGCCTCGATCTCGCGGGCCATGGCGAGGAGCGCCCGGTTCTTGGTCTCGGTCGAGGCGATCGCCAGCTTCTGCGCTGCTGCGCGCGCGCGCGTTCCAAGCGCCCGCATCACGGCGGCGATATCGTCTTTGTGAACCTGGTCAAGCATGGGTCGAGCTTTCGTTCTGTTTCTTCTTGCCGATGGCGGCCATCACCAGGTCGTCGCGGTGGACCATGGCCGCGCGGGCCGGATAGCCGAGGATCGCCTCGATATCGACTGTCTTCTGGCCGGCGATCATGCGCGCCTCGTCGCTGTCATAGCCCGAAAGTCCGCGCGCGACCTCGCCGCCTTTCATGTTGACGATCGCCACAGTGTCGCCGCGCGAGAAATGGCCGTCAACCGCCGTCACGCCGGCCGGCAGAAGGCTGTTGCCGCGCTTGAGTGCAGCCACCGCGCCATCATCGATATGGATCGTGCCGGCGGGCAGAAGCTGGCCGGCAATCCATGTCTTGCGGGCGTTCACCGGCGTGTGCGAGGCGTGGAACATCGAGTGGCGCGCGCCCTCCTCGATCGCCTTCAGCGGGTGGTCGATCTTGCCGGAGGCAATCACCATGGCGCAGCCGGCGGCGGTTGCGATCTTGCCGGCCTCGATCTTGGTATGCATGCCGCCGCGGGACAGTTCCGAAGCCGCGCCGCCGGCCATGGCCTCGATCTCGGGCGTGATCGCCTCGATCTCGGCCAGAAAGTGAGCATGGGGGTCGAGATGCGGCGGGGCCGTGTAAAGCCCGTCAATATCGGACAAAAGCACCAGAAGCTCCGCCCCGATCATGGTGGCCACGCGGGCGGCCAGCCGGTCATTGTCGCCGTAGCGGATCTCCGAGGTGGCGATCGTGTCGTTCTCGTTGATGATCGGAACGGCGCCCGCTTTCAGAAGCTGCAGGATCGTGGCGCGGGCGTTCAGATAATGCCGCCGCTCCTCGGTGTTCTGCAGGGTCAGCAGGATCTGGCCCGCGAGAATGGCGTGGTGGCGCAGGCTCTCGGTCCAGGCGCCGGCAAGTCCGATCTGGCCGACGGCGGCAGCCGCCTGGGCCTCTTCCAGCTTCAGCGTGCCGGAATGGCTGTGCAGCACGGTGCGACCGAGCGCTACGGCGCCGGAGGATACGACCAGTACTTCGACGCCAGCGGCCTTGAGTGCTGCGATGTCATCGCAAAGGCGGTTCAGCCAGTCGGTCTTGAGCCCGTGTGTTCGGTCGACGAGCAGTGCCGAACCGATCTTGATCACGATCCGCCGATAATGCGTCAGCGAACGGTGCATGCCGTTCATTGTCAGGGCTCCCACTTGTCGTGCCGGCCCTTGTCGATGCCCCGTTCGGGCGCGGCAATGCCAAGACGTGCCTCTTCGGCGCGGATGATCTCGGCAAGGGCCGAAAGCACTTCGGTCATGCCTTTCTGGGCAACGGCCGAGATCGCGAAAACCTTGCCGCCGGATGCCTCTTCCAGCGCCTTTTTCTTTGCCGCAAGCATCTCGTCGTCCAGAATGTCGATCTGTGACAGCGCGACGAGCTCGTGCTTGTCGGCCAGTTCGTGGCCATAGGCCTGAAGCTCGTGACGCACGGTGCGATAGACGGCGGCGACATCCTCTTCCTGGGAGGAGATCAGGTGCAGCAGCACGCGGGTGCGCTCCACATGGCCCAGGAACCGGTCGCCGATGCCGATTCCTTCATGCGCGCCCTCGATCAGGCCGGGAATGTCGGCGAGAATGAATTCGCGCCCATGGATGCTGGCAACGCCGAGATTGGGATGCAATGTCGTGAACGGATAATTGGCGATCTTCGGGCGCGCGCGAGTCACGGTCGCCAGAAAGGTCGACTTGCCGGCATTGGGCAGGCCGACGAGCCCGGCATCGGCGATCAGCTTCAGCCTCAGCCAGATCGTCTTTTCCTGCCCCTCAAGGCCGGGGTTGGCCCAGCGCGGCGCCTGGTTGGTCGCGGTCTTGAAATGGGCATTGCCGAAGCCGCCATTGCCGCCCGAGGCCAGCCGGTAGCGCTCGCCGATTGCGGTCAGGTCGCAGATCAGCGTCTCACGGTCTTCCTCGAAGATCTGCGTGCCGACCGGAACCTTCAGCGTCACGCTCTTGCCGTTGGCGCCGGTGCGGTTGCGGCCCATGCCATGGCCGCCCGTCTCGCCCTTGAAATGCTGCTGGTAGCGGAAATCGATCAGCGTGTTCAGCCCTTCGACCGCTTCCACCCACACATCGCCGCCGCGTCCGCCGTCGCCGCCGTCCGGGCCGCCGAACTCGATATATTTCTCGCGGTGGAACGAGACAGACCCGGCCCCGCCGTCGCCGGAGCGGATATAGACTTTTGCCTCATCGAGAAATTTCATGGTTCGTCGCTTTTGTCTTCATGTGTGTGGGGTAAAACCGCCCGCATCGTTAGCGTCCGTCGGCGGCAAGGTCAAAGAATATCGTGAAAAACCGTTGCTGCAACATACCGCGCGGCGGCAACGGCACGCAACGCGGCCTTGACCTTTGCCGCGCGTCTGCTTACCCAACCGCCAGCAGGTGACAACTGGAGCGGACCCCATGAATGTCCTTCTGATCGGCTCGGGCGGGCGCGAGCATGCGCTGGCCTGGAAACTCTCGCAATCGCCGCGTCTCGGCGTGCTTTATGCCGCGCCCGGCAATCCGGGTATCGCGGCCCATGCCGAATGCGTGAAGCTCGATCCGGCCGATCATGCGGCGGTTATCTCCTTCTGCCGCGAGAAGGACATCGGTCTCGTTGTCGTCGGCCCCGAAGCGCCGCTGGTGGACGGCCTCGCCGATGCGCTGAGCGAAGCAGGCATCAAGGTCTTCGGACCGACAAAGGCCGCCGCCCGGCTCGAGGGCTCGAAGGGGTTCACCAAGGATCTCTGCGCCCGATACGATATTCCGACCGGCGCCTACCGCCGCTTCGCCGATGGAGAGGAGGCCAAGGCCTATGTCGGCGAGATCGGCGCGCCGATCGTGATCAAGGCTGATGGTCTGGCCGCCGGCAAGGGCGTGACCGTCGCCCGCACCAGCGCCGAGGCGCTCGCCGCCATTGACGACTGCTTTTCCGGCACGTTCGGTGCCGCCGGCGCCGAGGTCGTGGTCGAGGAATTTCTGGTCGGCGAGGAGGCGAGCTTCTTCTGCCTCTCCGATGGGAAGAACGCGCTGCCGCTTGCCACCGCCCAGGACCACAAGGCCGTCGGCGACGGCGATACCGGGCCGAATACCGGCGGCATGGGCGCCTATTCGCCAGCCCCGGTGATGGATGAAGCGATGATTGCCCGCACCATGAAAGAAATCATCGAGCCGACGATCCGCGGCATGGCGGAGATGGGCCATCCCTTCAAGGGTGTGCTCTACGCAGGGCTTATGATCACGGAAAAGGGCCCGGAACTGATCGAATATAATGTGCGCTTCGGCGATCCGGAGTGCCAGGTGCTGATGATGCGGCTTCAAAGCGACCTTCTGGATATTCTGGAAGCCGCCGCCGATGGCGCGCTGGACAAGGCTTCCGCAGCATGGAGCGAGGACACGGCGCTCACCGTCGTCATGGCGACGAAGGGCTATCCGGGCTCCTACAGGAAGGGCAGCGAGATCAGCCGGCTTCCCGAAGACGGACCGGACGCACGCACCTTCCACGCCGGAACGGCGATGCGCGACGGCAAGCTTGTCGCAAGCGGCGGGCGCGTGCTGAATGTTACCGCACTTGGCCACAACGTCACCGAGGCCCAGACCCGCGCCTATGCGCTGATCGAGGATATCGACTGGTCCGACGGCTTCTGCCGCCGCGACATCGGCTGGCGCGCGGTGGCGCGCGAGGAGGGTTGAACCGGCTGCCGGTCGCGGGTTTCCCGGCAAACGCGCTTGACTTGTCCCTTCGGCCGGCGCTAATTGCGCACGGCCCCGCGCCGCCTGCCGCCCGCGCGCCTGACATTCAGGCGATGGTGAAGTCGCGCGATCCTTCGTCCGTTGTTTTCTCAGACGACACTCGAAGCCTATGGCAATGCGGGTCCCATAACTGGCCGCCTCAGGCGTTACGAGTGTCCCGAGGGACAACATGATGGAAACTTCTTCCGAGCCGCAGGCTAATCCCTATCTTTCAGGCCCGATTGCGCCGCTTTTCTTCAAGACCGCAGCCCCGATCGTGCTTTTGATGCTGGTGAGCGGCCTCTTTACTGTGGTCGACGCCATCTTTCTCGGCGTTTATGTCGGGCCGCGCGCGCTGGCCGCTACCGTTTCGCCCGTCTCCGCCCTTCGTGTGTGCAGCTTCGTGGTTCGACTTCGAGCGGAGACTGAGACCCACGAGTCACAGTCAGAGCAGAAGAG
>NZ_CFHTCS010000220.1:0-7529 GCF_984369615.1 Martelella sp.
CGTATTGTATCGCCGCCGGCGTTTGTCGCGACGGAGCCCGGACAAAAAAAGCCCTCCGTCCGGGAGGAAGGACAGAGGGCGATGCGGATTTTTCGCGTTGAGGCGGGGCCTTCATGCCCTCGCGTCACCGACTTCTTCCGGGGTCTGCCGGCTGCCTCGCTCCTGCGAAGCGGCGGACCCGCGCGCGGCTTCTTACTTTGCAGCCTTGCGGGCGACCCGGCGGATGTCCTCGCGATTGATGCCGAGATCGGCCAGTTCGCGGTTGTTCATGCGGTTCAGTTCGCTGACCGTCTGACGATACTTCATCCAGTTGTTGAAGCTATGTGTCATGCTCATATCATATCTCCCTTCGTTTGAAGGTTTCGGCGCCGCATCCTTGCGGCACACCTGCGTTCCTGACAATTCGGAATATAGAGACTTGCCCGGACTTAAGGCAGAGGGTTTGCGTCAACAGTCCTATGCACTCTATGCAAAGCTCAGAACTTCCGCCTCAAAATTGATCAGAAAACCGGCACCGTTCCGCCGGAGTGCTCCGCTGCCAGACGACAGCGCAAAAAAAATAGCGCTCACCGGGGGAGGAGGATCCGGTGAGCGCCATTTGATGTGGCCGGTGACTGGGAGGAGGAGGAGTATCACCGACCTATCGAAGGGCATTTTGGGAGGAGGAGGAGAATGCCCTTCGAATTCCTGTAATTGTTATGCTGCGCCTAGAGCGCCGTGCGTCCATTCGGACGTACTAACCTATTGAATCTACGCATCGTGCTTTCCGAAGATCGATTCCGATTTTCGGGTCGATGCGCTAGAATGCGGCCCGGCGTGCGATGCGGCGGATATCTTCGCGATTGATGCCGAGGTCGGACAGTTCGCGGGTCGACATTCGATCCAGTTCACTCACGGTGCGGCGGTATTTCATCCAGTTGTTGAAGCTGCGGGTCACGTTCATGTGTCTATCTCTTCGGTCGGGCGTCGCTTCTGAGGGACGCTCATCATCTTCTGTTGACCCTGATATAATCGTTTCAGTCCGATTGAGGCAGACCCTTTTGAGCAATGCCCCTATGCAAAAAACGCAAGGCTTGCGAAGCACATGCCGCCGGGGCCGCCTGCCCGCGAGAGCAGGCCCCCGAAGGCGGGTCCGGGCGGGACCACCGAACGGCCCCGCCTTCGCTGCATTGCCTGCGACGCCTACTGCAGCGACGCCAGCGCCCGGGCAATGCCGCGCACTTCCGAAAGGCCGCGCAGGCGGCCGATCAGCGGATAGCCCGGATTGGTCTTGCGCGACTGATCGTCGAGGATGGCGTGCCCGTGGTCCGGCCGGAAGGGAAGCTGGACGCCCCTGGCCTTCTCGACGTCGAGTGCCGCCCTGACCACGGCGACCATATCGACATCGCCTTCAAGATGCGGTGCCTCGTGGAAGCTCAAACCATCGTCCTCGCGCTTGGTGGCCCGCAGGTGCAGGAAATACACCCGCTCGCCGTGCCTTTTCAGCATCGCCGGCAGGTCGTTGTCCGCCCGCACGCCGTAGGAGCCGGTGCAGAAGGTAAAGCCATTGGCAAGGCTCGGCACGCGTGCGGCGATCCGGTCCATGTCCTCGACGGTGGAAACGACGCGGGGCAGGCCGAAGAGCGGACGCGGAGGATCGTCGGGATGGATCGCCATCACGGCGCCCGCATCTTCCGCCATCGGCACCACGATTTCGAGAAAGCGGGAGAGCTGTTCGGCGAGCGCTTCGGCATCGATCGCATCGTAGCGGGCAAGCTGGGCGCGGAAATCGTCCAGCGAGTAGCTCTCCTCCGATCCCGGAAGGCCGGCCAGCACGGTGCCCGTCAGCTTGGCGATCGCATCTTCGGAAAGCGCCTTGAAACGGGCCTCGGCCTTTTCAATAACGTCTGCGGGATAATCGGCTTCCGCCCCCTTGCGACGCAGAATGAAAAGGTCGAAGGCCACATAGAGAAGATAGTCGAACCGCAGCGCCAGCGCGCCGTCATCCAGCGGATAGGTGAGGTCGGTGCGCGTCCAGTCCAGCACCGGCATGAAATTGTAGCAGATCGTCTTAACGCCCTCGCGCGCAAGGTTCTGTGCGGAACGGCCCCAGGTCTCGGCCAGCTTCTCCCACCCGGGTTCGGCCGTCTTGATCTTCTCGTGAACGGGAATGCTCTCGACCACGGACCAGGTGAGGCCGGCTGCGGCAATCATGTCGCGTCGCTCGGCGATCTTGTCGCGCTCCCACTCGACGCCGTTCGGCAGCTCGTGCAGCGCGGTGACAATATCGGTCGCGCCCGTCTGGCGCACCTCGGCCAGGGAAATCGGATCATTGGGTCCGAACCAGCGCCAGCTTTCCTTCATCGTATTCTCCTGTCATTTTCAAAAGCAGTCCAGGAACGCCGCGTGCGGGGAAGCAGGAGGCGCGCGTTCCTGACGGCCAGAACTGTTGATTGGGACGCCTTTCGGCAGCGTCGGCAACTAACCCACGATCCGTCCCAGTTCGTGCGAGCCGAACACGTAGCCGTCGAAAGCCGGGTCATCGACATCCGAGAGCTCCATCAGGGTCTCCCGCACGTTCTGAAGATGGGTCCACATCGCCTGGCGCGCGCGCGCCGCATCCTTTTTCTGCAGCGCCTGTAAAATCTCCTGATGGTCCTGAAGCCAGCGGCGGCGATAATCCGTGTCGAACACGCGGGTATGAAGCTGCGCCCACATGCGGCTCTTCTTGCGCTTGCCCCAGAGTTCATCGAGAAGATCGACGAGCACCGCATTCTGCGTGGCAACGGCGATCAGCCGGTGGAAGAGTTCGTCCGCCTCATAGCCGTCATCGGTCCCCTTCTCGATGGCCTCGCGCTCCATGTCGAGCGCCTCGCGCATCCTGCGGATATCGGCCATGGAGACCATTTCGGCGGCAAAGGCGGCAATGGTCGATTCCAGAAGCTGACGGGCCTGCAACAATTCGAACGGGCCGAAATCATCCGGCAGGTCCTCCAGCCGCGGTTCATTGTGCTCGATACCCTGAGGCGGCGTCGCCAGATAGATGCCGGACCCTTTGCGCACGTCGACAAGGCCTTCGAGCTCCAGCGTGATCACGGCCTCGCGCACCAGAGAGCGGCTGACGCCCAGCTCCTCGGCCATCTGACGTTCCGTCTTCAGGCGATCGCCCGGCTTGTAGTCCGAATGCGCGATCAGGTCGCGGATTTCGGCGGCCACCTCCTGATAGCGACGTTTTACTGTTTCTCTCATTCTTCAACCTCCTCTGCGGCGACCGCCCGATAGAACTCCTGCAGCACAGCGAAGGATTTCTTTCTGGTGACCTTGTCTGCAGCAACCAGACCCTTTCTGTTGAAGCCGCGCTGGAAAATGCCCTGGCGGCGCTCGGTCCTGAAATCATAGAGAATCCAGGGCGACATGCCCTTCACGAAATCAAGGTCTCGCAGCGTGCTGATCTGTTTTTCGTAGACTTCCGCCTGGTAATCCTCGGAGAACAGACCGGACTTGGGTCCGTGCTCGGTGATATCCGCATCAGCCCCGGTCTCGGAGATGACGACGGGGCGGTCGGGCTGGGAATTGGCCAGGATTTTCGGCAGTTCGGAGAAATCCTCGTCATACCAGCCGTAATATTCATTGATGCCGATGATATCGAGATGGGCGGCAAGCCGGTCCTCGATCTTCAGTTTCGCATGATTGACGAGGCAGGCGGCCGCGATCAGCCGGGTCGGGTCCTCCGCGCGCGCCGTTTCGGCAAGGCCGCGCATGAAAGCCAGCCGCGCATCGGTATCGGCGTTTTCGTTGCCCACAGACCAGATCGCCACGCTGGCGCGGTTGCGGTCGCGGCGGATGAGTTCGATCAATTGGTTCTGTGCATCGCGCTCGGTCGCCGGATTGGCGAAATCGATGGCCCAGTAGACCGGGATCTCCGCCCAGACCAGAAGGCCGGCCTCATCGGCCAGTTCCACCGCGCGCTCGTGATGGGGATAATGCGCAAGCCGCACGAAATTGCAGCCCATTTCTTTCGCATCGGCATAGCGCCGGCGCAGGTCGTCTTCGGTGACGACCTTGCCAAGTTTCGCATCGTCCTCATGCACCGAGATGCCGCGCAGCCAGAGCGGCTTGCCGTTCAGCAGGAGTTCGCGGCCCTTGCGGACAATCGTACGAAAGCCGACGCGATCATTCACCCGATCTTGGCCCGCCATAACGGTCACGTCGTAAAGCTTCGGCTTATCCGGCGACCAGAGGATCGGCCCGGCCTCGATGACCGTCTCACCCTTGCCGTCCGTCAGAGGAATATTTTCCTTAATACCCAGTTCGGGTATGGAGACCGTTGCCGTGTCGGCGCCCTCCGCCTCGACGTGAACCCGCAGCGCGTTGTTGCGACTTTCCGGATCGAGATAGATGAAGAAGTCGCGGATCAGGCTTTCCGGCGTCTCGACCAGCGAGACCTCCCGGTAAACGCCGCCGTAATTGAACCAGTCGGTGTTGCGCATCGGCACGCGATCCGTCGTACGCACATTGTTGACGCAGAGCATCAGCCAGTTGCGGCCGTCTTTCAGGCGCCCGGTGAGTTCGGCGAAGAAGGGCGTCGAGCCGCCATAGTGATTGCCGATGAATGCGCCGTTCAGAAACACCTTGCAGTCGTACTGCGCCGCGCCGACGCGCAGGAAGGTGCGCTTGCCGGGCTTCGGCGAGAAGTCGACGGCGCGCGTGTACCAGGCGCTGCCCTCGAAGAAATACCATTTCTCCTTCAGCATCTGCCAGCAGGAGGGCACGGGCACGGTCTCGCCCATATAGGGGTCATAGTCCCAGGGCTCGTCGCGGTCTTCCGGCGCGGCCGGCTCCATGGCAAACCATTTCTGGCGCAGGCCTGTGTCCAGGAGGTCGACACAGAAATTCCAGTCGCCATTGAGCGAGACCTGCTCGCGGTCGCCCATGAAGATCATCGTGGTGTGGTTGAGGTTCTGCGGATTGAAGGGACGGTCATAGTCCTCGTCATGCAGCGCCTGCAGCGCATTTTCCGCCAGTTCTGATCGCTCGAGCATGGTGAACCTCCACCGGTACCTGTCAAATTGCCTGAACCGGCCGGCCACCCGGGGTGGCCGACCAATTTGTCAAACGACTTAGTTGTCGCTGTAGTTTGCGCCTTCAGCCTGGATACGGTCGACCAGGTCGGCGACAGCCGGAGAGCTGCCCTTGACTTCGTCATACATCGGCTGAACGGCCTCGATGAAGGGCGCCTTGTCGACGGTATTGACCGTCACGCCCATTTCCTCGATCTCGCCCATCGTCTTGGAAACGATAGCGTCCCACTGTTCGCGGTGGAACTGCATGGCCTCGCCGGCGGCCTCACGGAAGGCGGCCTTGTCGTCATCGGACATGGAATCCCAGGCGCAGTTCGAGATCACCACGACCGAGGGGATCATGGTGTGTTCGTCGAGCGAGAAATAGTCCGCCACTTCGCCGTGACGCACGGTGGTGAGCGCGGTCGGGTTGTTTTCCGCGCCGTCGACCACGCCCTGCTGCAGGGCGCTGTAGAGTTCGCCATAGGCGAGCGGCGTCGGGCTGCCGCCGAGAAGCTCGACCATGCGGATTGCCGAGGGGCTCGGCTGAACGCGGATCTTCATGCCCTGAAGGTCGGCCGGGGTGTTGATCGGCTTGTTGCCGTAGAAGGAGCGCGCGCCTTCGATCAGGAAGGCGATGCCCTGAAAGCCCTTGTCATGGGACGCATCCAGGATTTCCTGGCCGATCTCGCCGGTCAGCACATCAAACTGATGGTCTTCGCTGAGGAAGAGATAGGGCAGGTTCAGCGCCGAATAGGTCGGTTCGAAGGCTTCGAGCTCGCTGGCATTGCTCTTGGCCATGTCGAGCACGCAGCTCTGGACGAGCTCCATCGATTCGCGCTGATTGCCCAGCTGGCCGTTCGGGAAGACCTGGATGTCCCAGGCGCCGTCGGTCAGCTCGGACAGGCGATCGCCCATGAACTCCATGGAGATGTGCAGCGGATGGTCCGGCGGGTTGTTGTGGTTGAGGCGAAGCGTGCGCGCCTCGGCGGTTGCGGCAAAGGCGACAGCGGCGACGCCCGTCATCAAAGCGACTTTGGAAAAGATCTTCATATCTTCCTCCCGGCACCCGTTCGTTTGAGGAGAGGTTATCGGACCGCCGCAGAGTGCCTTGTTGCAGCGGATGCGTTTATGGTTGACCAAATTATTTTAGGTGTCAACCAAAATAGATAAATTGGTTGACCAATTTTTTGTTTTGGTTCATGCTCCGACCATCAGCCAAAGGTATCGACCATAGGGCTGCGCAAAGAACTCACTCAAGGGAGGGTCGGATGTCCGAACAAGGAAAACCCGACACGATCAGCCGTCTCGTCGACGGCCTTGCCAACGTGATCGACGCGGTCCTGCGCGTCATCATCGTCGCCGGCTTCTCCGGCATGGTCATCTGCGTGGTGTGGCAGGTCATGAGCCGCTACATCCTGCGCGCGCCGTCAATCTACACCGACGAGATCGCCCGCTTTCTGTTCATCTGGATGGCGCTGGTCGGCGGCGCCTACACCTTCGGCAAGGGAAGGCATCTCGCCATCGAGATCCTGGCGCCGGCGCTTTCGGGCTGGCGGAAGCAGCTTGCCCAGCTTCTCGTCGTCGCGGTCATCGCCTTTTTTGCCGTTGCCGTGATGATCAACGGCGGCGGCGCCCTCGTTGCCCGCACGCTTGCAAACGGACAGGTCTCGCCCGCCCTGCAAATGCCGATGGGCTACATCTACATCGCCATTCCGGTCTCCGGCGCCGTCATTCTCTTCTACTGCCTGCAGATGGCCATCCGCCTTTTTGCCGGCAAGACGCCCGTTGAAGCCGCGCCCGCCGAAGCCGGCGGACCTCTGAACTAAGGGGAGTTCCTTTCATGCTTATGTCCTACGCCCCGCTGGTCCTGTTCGGCAGTTTCATCCTGCTGATGGTGCTCGGCGTTCCGATCGCCTTCGCCATCGGCGTCTCGGCCACGGTTACCTTTGCCCTCTTCGTCGGCATCGACCAGTCCTACTTCATCGTTGCCCAGCAGATGTCGTCCGGCCTCGACAGCTTCACCCTTCTGGCGATCCCCTTCTTCATCCTGGCCGGCAACATCATGAACCGCGGCGGCATCGCCCGCCGGCTCATCGATTTCGCCAAGGTGCTCGGCTTTGCCCTGCCCGGCTCGCTCGCCCATGTGAACGTGCTCGCCAACATGATGTTCGGCGCGCTTTCGGGCTCGGCCGTTGCCTCGGCGGCTGCCGTTGGCGGCGTCATGGCGCCGCTGCAGAAGAAGGAAGGCTATGACCCGGCCTATTCGGCTGCCGTCAACATCTCCTCCTGCACCACCGGCCTTCTCATCCCGCCGAGCTCGACCTTCATCGTCTTCTCGCTGATTTCCGGCGGCACCTCGGTCGCGGCCCTCTTCGTGGCCGGTTATGTGCCCGGGATCCTGATGGGCGTCGGCATCATGATCGTCGCCGGCATCATCGCCAAGAAGCGCGGCTATCCGACCCAGCCGCGTCCGACCGCCGGCGAATT
>NZ_CFHTCS010000221.1:0-7477 GCF_984369615.1 Martelella sp.
CGCGAAGGCGATCACGCCCCACTCGACCGGAAAATCAAGACCCGTCAGCGTAGCCGAACTCCAGAACAGCACGCCGGTCATCGCGCTCATCTGGGTGCGCACCAGCATGTAGCGACCGAATTTCTTGGCCGTCGCATCGGCGATGCGGATCGCGGCGGAGGCGAATTCCGGCTTGTTGAGGTCCGCGATCCTTTGGCGGAGCTTGTCCACCTCCGTCAGGCCGAGAACCACATAGGCAAGCACCACCAGCCAGAAGCTGAGCGTCGTGCTCGCCTGTCCCGTCACCTGCCGCACGGTGCGGGCGATCAGGCCGACATTGAAGATGTCGTTGAGCGAGCTTGCAACGGAGAAGCCCTTCTCCCCGAGCCATGCGACGGCGTCCTGATAGGCGACCTGCAATTGCCAGGCGGCGTCGACGAACGATGTCGCCATGCGGGAAAAGCCCCAGATGACGAGCGTCGCGAAGATGACGAAGACGACAATCGTGCTGACAACGGTGATCGCCAGCGCGAGAAGCGGCGGCATGACCTTCTGCAACGCGTTCTTGATCGGCCAGGTGACGGCGATGATGAACAGCGCAAGCGCCACGGGTTTCAGGAAGCCGCCCGCCCAGCGGATTGCGATCAGGAGCAGGATGACGAATATCAGGGATGTGACGACGGTGACGCCGCGCCGCGAGCCCGTTGGCCCAGTTTCAGACATTCGTGTCTCTTAAAATGACTAGCTTGAGCGGATGTGGCTGAAAATGTATCGTTCCCGCCAGTCATACGCAAGCGCTCCCATGCGCTGCCACACGCGATTGTGCGCGGGAAGGAAAATCATGAGTGAGTTCATCGAGACCGTCGCCAGCCCCGATCAGGTGCTTTCATTCTGGTTTGACGAACTGACGCCGAAAGACTGGTTCCAGCCCGACGATGTGGCGGCTCTCGACAACGCCATCCTCTACCGTTTCTTTGCCACCCACCGGGCGCTGGCGCGCGATGTCGACGGAGCCTGGCGGGCAACGCCCGAGGCCCAGCTTGCGGCCGTGATCGTGCTCGACCAGTTTCCCCGCAACATCTACCGCGCAACGCCCATGGCCTTTGCCACCGACATGCTGGCGCTCCGGGAAGCGAAGCTGGCGATCGCCAGCGGCGCCCACGAAAAGGTCGCCGAAAGCCGTCGGGCGTTTTTCTTCATGCCGTTCGAACATTCCGAAAACCTTGCTGATCAGGACCGTTCCGTGGCGCTGTTCGCCGCGCTTGGCAATGACGAATTCTCCTCATATGCAGAAAGCCATCGGGAGGTGATTGCCCGGTTCGGCCGTTTTCCCCATCGCAATCCGATCCTGAAGCGGCGCTCGACCCGCGCCGAACTGGCCTATCTTTCGGGCGGGGAAAGCACCGGCTGGGGGCAGAAATAGACTTCGGCCGTCATCAAAACGACGCGCTTGGGCGGTTCAAGGCGCGTCTGTGAGTTTCTGGAGAAAGAAAGGGATCCGATGCGGCGGAAAAAGGCGAGGGGCGGTTTCCGGCTTGCGGTGTTGGCGGCGGGGCTTCTTTGCGTCCTGTCCGGCGCCCCCGTCCATGCCCAGCAGGCAACGCCCGCCCCGCCTTCCGCTTCCGGCACGGGGCAGCAGCCGAACGATGCGGTGGCGACGACACGCGATCCGTTCATTTCCGAGACCGCGACGGCGCTCGATTCCTATGGCGATGCGCTGTCCTCGATTTCCGAGGCGGTCGGCGGCGAGGGCGGCAGCGACGATGCGCTGGCCAGGCTGCAGGTTCAGGTCGACCAGCTTCAAAGCGAGCTTTCAAAGACCGACGGCGCCATTCAGGCCCGGCTTGGCGATGTCCGCGCTCAACTGGCGGAGCTTGGCAGCGCGCCCGGGCCGGGCGAAAGCCCGGAGCCGGACGTGACGACGCAGGAGCGCAACACGCTCCTTGCCGAGCGTTCCGAGCTCAACGCACTCGCCGACAGGCTGAGCAAGCTTGGATCCTCGGCCGAGGAAACCTCCGACAGGGTATCCGAGATCCGGCGCGAGCAATTCGCCCGCGCCTTGTTCAAGCATACCGATCTGCAGGAGCTTTTCTCGACCGATTTCGGGACGCTCTGGCATCAGCAGTTTGACGCTTTCAGGGCGTCTTATGGCGGCTGGCTGAGTTTCATCTGGCAGTCGAAACGTATCCAGTTCATCATCGCCAACCTGCTCTCGATCCTTGCCGCGGCCTTTGCCTACCGGCTCTCCACGCGGTTTGTCGAACGCACGAAGCTGGACCTGCAGATGGAGGAGCCGGACTACGTGATCCGCTTGCTGGCCGCCTTCTGGACGACGATGATCCCCTGCCTGGCGCTTTTCGCCTTTCTCACCGTGTCCTATGTCCTGTTTGTCGGCATGGGCATTTTCCTGCCCGATGTCGAGCGCTTCGTCCTTCAGGCCTATGTGTCGGGCGCGATCATCTTCTTCGTGTTCCTCCTGTCGCGCAATGTGCTGACGCCGGGCCGGCCGCAATGGCGGCTGATGCCGATCGGCAACGCCGCCTCGCGCAACCTGATGCTGGCCTTCACGGCAATGGCCCTGATCAACTGGGGTGATATCCTGATCGGCGTGCTGAACGAGACGCTGGACGCCGGCGTCCAGATCGATGTGCTGCGCAGCCTGATTTCCTCCGTCCTGATCGGCGCCATTCTCGTGGCCGTATCCTTCATCCGCCCGCGGCCGCCGGTCGAGGCGGAGAAGAAGCGCACGCGCACGATCGCTCTCCTGTTTCCCTCTGCCATCGCCTTTTCCGCGCGCATGGTCGGGCTGTTCGTCATGCTCTGCGCGCTGGTCGGCTACGTGGCGCTTGCCCGTTTCGCCGCCAAGCAGGTGGTGCTGACCGGCGCCGTGCTGATCACCATGTATATCGGCATGCTCGTCGGCCAGGCGGTATCGCAGGCCGGCAGCATTGCCCGCACCAGTTTCGGAAAGCGCTTCGTCGAACGGTTCCAGCTGTCGGCCGTGCGCGCCGACCAGTTGTCGCTGCTTGCCGGGCTGTTCATCTACGCGCTGACGCTGTTCATCGGCATTCCGCTGGTGCTGCTGTCCTGGGGCGTGCGCTACGAGCAGATGCGGCTGTGGGCCGCAAACAACCTGACCTCCGTCACCATCGGCTCGATCACCATTTCACTTGGCGGCATTCTGGTCGGGGTCCTGCTGTTCGTCGGCGGCTTTCTCGCGACGCGGTGGTTCCAGGGCTGGTTCGACAACAATGTCCTGTTGCGTTCGCGCGCCGATGCCGGCGTCCGCAATTCCGTCAAGACCGGGATAAGCTATCTCGGCATCGTGTTGGCGAGCCTCCTGGCGATCTCGGCGGCAGGCGTCAATCTCTCCAGCCTGGCGCTGGTCGCCTCCGCCCTGTCCATCGGCATCGGCTTCGGCCTGCAGACGATCGTCTCCAACTTCGTTTCCGGCCTGATCCTGCTGGCCGAGCGGCCGTTCAAGGTCGGCGACTGGATCGTGTCCGGGACCACGGAGGGTTTCGTCAAGCGCATTTCCGTGCGCGCGACCGAGATCGAGACCTTCCAGCGCCAGTCGATCATCGTGCCGAATTCCGAACTGATCAACGCCTCCGTCGGCAACTGGATGCACCACAACCAGATGGGCCGCTCAGAGGTCGCCGTCGGCGTCTCCTATGACAGCGATCCGCGAAAGGTGATGGATATCCTGATGGACATTGGCACCTCGCATCCGCTGGTACTGCAGAATCCGGAGCCGATGGTGATCTTCATGGGGTTCGGCGAATCGACGCTCGATTTCGAGGTCCGCGTCTATCTCGCCGACGTGTTCAACGGCATTTCCGTGCGTAACGACATCCGCGTGGCGATCTTCGAGCGCTTCAAGGAGGAAGGCATCACCATTCCCTATCCGCAGCGCGACCTGCATATCATTCCGCAGAAGGAGCGCCGCGACGAGCTGGCGGATGCAATCCGCAAGCACACGCGGAAGAACGCTCCGGCGGAACCCGTCGCGCCGGCGCACGAGGCCCGGCCGATGTTCGACCATCCCGACGCCGGCAATGATGACGGCGGCGAGCGCTAGAGCGCCATGCGTCCATTCGGGCGCACAAAGGACGCTCTAACCTATTTTATCTACGCATCGTGCTTTCCGGAAATCGATTCCGATTTTCGGGCCGATGCGCTAGGCAAATCAAGCCGCGTCGCGCCCGCAGGACTGCATGTCGCAAACGGGCTGTTTCCGGTGCGGCGCGCGTTGCATAGTCGTCTGATACGGAGCCCGGCGGGCGGGCGGCCAATCACGGTGACAAGAGGCGGAACGGATGACGACGAAGACGAGGGCTCTGGTGATCGGCGGCGGCGTCGTCGGCGTGTCGACGCTTTATCATCTGGCGAAGAAGGGCTGGGACGATGCGGTCCTGATCGAGCGCAAGGAACTGACCTCCGGCTCGACCTGGCATGCCGCCGGCCTTCTGCCACTGTTCAACATGAGCTATTCCGTCGGTCAGCTGCACAAATATTCGGTCAATCTCTATTCGGCGCTGGAGGAAGAGACCGGCCTCAATGTGGGGTTCTCCAAGGTCTCCAATATCCGCCTTGCCATGACAAAGGACCGGATGGACGAGTATCTCTATTATTCCGGCATTGCCGAGACCATCGGCGTTGATTTCAGGTTCCTGACGCCGGAACAGGTGAAGGAGGTCTGGCCGCTGTGCGAGACGGACGGTATACTGGGCGCGATCCAGCATCCCGGGGACGGCTATATCCAGCCCGCCGACCTGACCCAGGCGCTGGCCAAGGGCGCGCGCGACAAGGGCGGCCGGATCATGCGCAACACCACGGTGACCGAGATCCGCCAGAACCTTGACGGCACTTGGCATGTGGAAACCGATAAAGAGGCGTTTACCGCCGATCATGTGATTTCCTGCACCGGCAATTTCGCGCGGCGGACCGGCGCCATGGTCGGCCTCAACGTGCCGGTCATTCCGGTCGAGCACCAATATATCGTCACCGAGCCGCATCCCGCGATTCTGGAGCGAAAAAGGCAGGGCCTGCCCGAGATGGGCGTGCTGCGTGAATCCGACAGCGCCTGGTATATGCGCGAGGAGGCTGGCGGCCTGATCCTCGGGCCGTACGAGGTCGGCGCGCCGGTCTGTTATGTCGACGGGCCTTCCGACGACAGCGAATACGAGCTGTTCCAGGAGGAGCTCGACCGGCTGATGCCGCATATCGAAACCGCGATGGCCCGCGTTCCGGCCTTTGCGGAAGTCGGCATCAAGAAGGTCTATAACGGCGCGATCGCCTATACGCCCGACGGCAACCCGATTGTCGGGCCTGCGCCGGGGCTGAGGAATTTCTGGCTGAACGAGGGGCATTCCTTCGGCATTACCGCTGCCGGCGGCGCCGGCTGGCAATTGGCCGAATGGATCGTCAACGGCGAGCCGACCGTGGACCTTGCCGGCGTCGATCCGCGCCGCTTCGGGCCCTACGCGACCGAGGGCTACCTCATCGCCAAGAACGAGGAGGCCTATGCCAATGTCTTCACCATGCACTATCCGGACGAGGAGCGCGGGGCCGCCCGGCCGCTGAAGACTTCGCCGGTCTACGAGCGGCTGAAGGCGCTCGGCGGCGTGTTTGGCTCGGTCTATGGCTGGGAGCGGGCCAACTGGTATGCGCCCGAAGGCTATGCGCTGGACGAGAGGGAACTCGGCGTCGGAGCCGATGTCATCACCAGCCACAACCATGCCCCGCCGCTGGAGGATGGCCGGATCGTGGAAAAATGGTCGTTCCGCCGCTCCAACTATTTCGAGCATGTCGGCAACGAGGTGAAACACGTCCACGAGAAGGTCGGCGTGCTCGACATGACGCCGTTCGCCAAGATGGAAGTCTCGGGCGTCGGCGCGCGCGTCTTTCTCGACAGCATCTTTGCCAACGCGATCCCGAAAAAGCGCGGCCGGATCGCGCTCTGCCACCTGCTGGGCCAGGAAGGCGGGGTGAGGGCGGAGTTCACGCTTTATGAATGGGCGCCCGACCGCTTCTATCTGGTCTCCGGCGCTGGGCTTGAAAGCCATGACCACGATCTGCTGATGAAACTTGCGCCGAGCGATGGCTCGGTGACGCTCCGGCCGCTGACCATGGAAATGGGCGTGCTCGTGGTTGCAGGGCCGAAGTCGCGCGATCTTCTAAAGAAATTGACGCGCACATCGCTCGAAAACGCCGATTTCCCCTGGTTGACGGGCCAGCCGATCTCGATCGGCGCTGCAGGCTGCCATGCGCTCAGGGTCAACTTCGTCGGCGAGCTCGGCTGGGAGCTGCACCACCCGATCGCGATGCAGACCTATATCTTTGACAAGCTGATGGAAGCCGGGGCCGAATTCGATATCAGGCCCTTCGGTATCCGGGCGATGGGGGCGATGGCGCTCGAAAAATCCTACCGCGCCATGCAGCGGGAAATGACCATCGAATATACCGCCTACGAATCGGGCCTCGACCGCTTCATCAAGCCGAAGAAGGATTTCATCGGCAAGGAGGCGCTGCTGTCGAAGAAGGAGGAGGGGCTTTCCGCCATCTTCGCGACCCTCATCGTTGAAGGCGTCACCGATTGCGATGCCCGCGGCTCCGAGGCGATCTATGATCTCGACGGCAATCTGGCCGGTCGCGCGACCCAGGGCGGCTTCGGCTGGAGGATCGGCAAGTCGATCGCGCTGGCGATGCTGAATCCGGATTGTGCCGCGCCGGGCACGAAGCTGAAGATCCGCATCCTCGGGGCGTTGTTCGATGCCGCCGTTGTGGAGGAGAGCCCGTTCGATCCGGAGAATGAGGCGCTCAGGGCGTGAGTCGGACGGATGTCCATTTCAGCCCTCCGTCATGCCGGGCTTGCGCCGGCGCCGAGGGCTGCGCGGGGCAGGGGTCGGTTCGTGCGTATTTGGCCGGTCCGGCCTGCGCGTTCACTGTGGCTATGCCATCCGTCTGGCCCTGGAACCCGGCGCAAGTCCGGGATGGCGGAGCAGATAGGCCTTATGAATTGAACCGGACGCGGAGCATTGCATCTTTGCTTCCAGGCTTTCTTGAAAAACACTCTTGCCAAGCGCGCCTCAGCCCCGTAAATGGGGCGCCAGATCAGATGGGGCGGCGCGATTACGCAAGCGGCCCGGTTTGATGAAGGGGTATAGCTCAGTTGGTAGAGCGGCGGTCTCCAAAACCGCAGGTCGGGGGTTCGAGCCCCTCTGCCCCTGCCAGTTTGACGGTTCTGCCGGCGCACGGCTCGGCGGCTCGCGTGAACGTGATACAAGAAAAATTTCGTTTTTCTCTTGTCTGAGCGAAAAACGATGATATGTAATGCAAAACAGACTCGCGGTGCGTGGAGCTGGTTACTTCCGCTTTACGTGCCGTAAAGGTGTGGGCAGTTTATGGCATCGAAAACCAATCCATTCACGTTTCTGCAGCAAGTGCGCGCTGAGACGGCCAAAGTCGTTTGGCCTTCCCGGCGCGAAACTGTGAT
>NZ_CFHTCS010000222.1:0-7434 GCF_984369615.1 Martelella sp.
ATCTTCGTTACCGCCGAGATCCCGCCGCGCTTCACGCTGGAAAACTACCGCAACGTGCTGACGGCGGAGGGCATCGGGCAATCGTTTCTGAACTCGCTGACGGTTGCCATCCCCTCGACCATCATCCCGGTCTTGGTGGCGGCCTATGCGGCCTATGCGCTTTCCTGGATGAAGTTTCCCTTCCGCAACCTGCTTCTGGCGGTTGTTGTCGGCCTGCTCGTCGTGCCGCTGCAGATGTCGCTGATCCCGCTCTTGAAGATGTACAATGCGATCGGTCAGACCTTCGGCGTGCCCGCCAAGACCTATGTCGGGATATGGCTGGCGCATATGGGCTTCGGTCTGCCGCTGGCAATCTATCTGTTGCGCAATTATATCGCCGGCCTGCCGCGCGAGCTGATGGAATCGGCGCGCGTCGACGGAGCCAATGATTTCACCATCTTCAACAAGATCATCCTGCCGCTCTCCTATCCCGCGCTCGCCTCCTTTGCGATCTTCCAGTTCCTCTGGACCTGGAACGACCTTCTGGTGGCGACCGTGTTCCTCGGCAATTCCGAACAGACGATCGTGCTGACGGCGCGGTTGCGGGAACTGCTCGGCTCGCGCGGCGGAAACTGGGAGATCCTGACGGCATCGGCCTTCGTGTCGATCATCGTGCCCCTGATCGTGTTCTTTGCCCTGCAGCGCTATCTCGTGCGCGGCCTTCTGGCCGGTTCGGTCAAGGGCGGCTGATGGCCGCCCCTCACCGAAAACCGTGACATCAGGATACAGAAAAGAAAAACAATGACCGAACACACCCTCAACACCGCGGACAAGGACTGGTGGCGCGGCGCCGTCATCTACCAGGTCTATCCGCGCTCCTTCCAGGATTCCGACGGCGACGGCGTCGGCGATATCCGCGGCATTGCCGACCGGCTCGACTATATTGCCGGGCTTGGCGCCGATGCCGTGTGGATCTCGCCCTTCTTCACCTCGCCGATGAAGGATTTCGGCTATGACGTGTCGAACTACAAGGACATCGATCCGATGTTCGGCACGCTCGCCGATTTCGACGCGATGATCGAAAAGGCCCATGCTCTGGGTCTGAAGATCATGATCGACCTCGTGCTGTCCCACACCTCTGACCAGCACCCCTGGTTCATGGAAAGCCGCGCCAGCCGCGACAATCCGAAGGCCGACTGGTATGTCTGGGCCGAGGCAAAGCCCGACGGCTCGCCGCCCAACAACTGGCTGTCGATCTTCGGCGGCTCGGCCTGGCAGTGGGACTCGCGCCGGCTGCAATACTACATGCACAATTTCCTGGTCTCGCAGCCGGATCTGAACTTCCACAATCCGGACGTTCAGGATGCATTGCTCGATGCGGCGCGTTTCTGGCTGGAACGCGGCGTCGACGGTTTCCGTCTCGACACGATCAATTTCTACTTCTGCGACAGGGAACTGCGCGACAACCCGGCGCTGGCGCCCGAACGCAGGAACGACAGCACGGCGCCGGCCGTCAATCCCTACAACTACCAGGAACATCTCTACGACAAGAGCCGTCCGGAGAACCTCGCATTCCTGAAGCGCCTGCGCGCGCTGATGGAGGAGTATCCGGCGATTGCCGCTGTCGGCGAGGTGGGGGACAGTCAGCGCGGTCTCGAGATCGTCGGCGAATATACTTCCGGCGACGACAAGATGCAGATGTGCTACGCCTTCGAATTCCTGGCACCGCAGCAGGTGACGCCGAAGCGCGTGATCGATTCGATCAATGCCTTCGACGCGGCCGCTCCGGAAGGCTGGGCCTGCTGGGCGTTCTCCAACCATGATGTGGTGCGGCACCTCACGCGCTGGGGCGCGGATGTCGCCGACCAGACGGCCTATGCCAAGATGCTCGGCGCTCTCTTGATGACGCTGAAAGGTTCGATCTGCCTCTACGAGGGCGAGGAACTCGGTCTGACCGAAGCCGATATCGCCTTTGAGGACCTGCAGGATCCCTATGGCATCGAGTTCTGGCCGGAGTTCAAGGGCCGCGATGGCTGCCGCACGCCGATGGCGTGGCAGGCGGGCGCGGCCAATGCCGGATTTTCGACCGCGGAGAAAACCTGGCTGCCGGTTTCGGCCGATCACGTGATGAAGGCCGTTGACGTGCAGGCCGGCAATCCTTCCTCCGTGCTTGAGCACTACCGCCGCTTCCTCGCCTTCCGCAAGGCGCACCCGGCGCTTGCCAAGGGCGCGATCCGTTTCCTTTCCTCGGGCGACGACGCCGTGCTGGTGTTCACGCGTGAAGGGGCGGGCGAAACGGTTCTTTGCGTGTTCAACATGTCGGCCGAGCCGGCAAAGGTCCGGCTGCCCGAAGGCGCATGGACCGCGTTTTCAACCGGCGACCACGGTTTCTCCGCCGAGGAGGACGGGACCATGGTACAACTTCCTGCCTGGGGCGGCTATTTCGCCCGCCAGAGCGCATAGGGGAAAAGGGGCGAAAGATGACTGGTGTTACCCTCAAGAAGGTCAAGAAATCCTACGGCAATGTCGAGGTGCTTCACGGCGTCGACCTCGACATCAATCCCGGCGAGTTCGTCGTCTTTGTCGGCCCGTCGGGTTGCGGCAAGTCGACGCTTTTGCGGATGATCGCGGGCCTGGAGGAAATCTCCGGCGGCGAGATTGCGATCGACGGGCAGGTCGTCAACCAGATCCCGCCCTCCAAGCGCGGCATCGCCATGGTGTTCCAGACCTACGCGCTTTATCCGCACATGTCGGTCTATGACAACATGGCCTTCGGCATGCGGATCGCCAAGGAAAGCAGGGAAGAGATCGACCGGCGCGTCAGGGCTGCCGCGGAGATGCTGCAGATCACGCCCTATCTCGATCGCCTGCCCAAGGCGCTTTCCGGCGGCCAGCGCCAGCGCGTGGCGATCGGCCGGGCCATATGCCGCGATCCGAAGGTGTTCCTGTTCGATGAACCGCTGTCGAACCTCGACGCGGCGCTGCGTGTCGCGACCCGTATCGAGATCGCCAAGCTCAACAGCAAGATGTCCGAGACGACGATGATCTACGTGACCCACGACCAGGTGGAGGCGATGACGCTCGCCGACCGGATCGTGGTGCTTTCTGGTGGCTATATCGAACAGGTCGGCCCGCCGCTGGAGCTCTACGAGCGCCCGGCGAACCTGTTTGTGGCCCAGTTCATCGGCTCGCCGGCCATGAACATCATGCCCGCCAAGATCACCCGCACGGGCGAGACGACCGAGATTGAGCTCAAGGACGGCAAGCGCCTCGAAATTCCGGTCAAGACGCCGGAAGGGGATATGGGCAAGAGCGCCAGCTTCGGCGTGCGTCCGGAAGATGTGCGCGAGGCGGAGGGCGGCGAGGACTTTCTGTTCGAGGGCAAGGTCTCGATCATCGAGGCGCTCGGCGAGGTCACGCTCATCTATATCGAGGGCGAACTGATCGACGAGGACCCGATTATCGTCAAGCTGCCCGGCATCCACGAGGGCAGGCCCGGCGATACGATGCGGTTTGCCGCCGATCCGGAAAAGCGCCATCTCTTCGACGAGAAGGGCCACAGCTACCTCTACCGCTGAACCCGAAAACGAATGGTCCGACTAAAAAGCCCCGCCGGCATAACCGGCGGGGCTTCTTCTTTCCGGCGCAGGGAGGGGAGGAGTGCGACGGTAAAGAGTGGCGGGGCAATGCGCCCCGCCGCAAGGATCAGAACTTGTAACCGACGCGGGCCATGACGCGATTGGACGTGTAGTCCTTCGCTTCAAAGCCGGAGAGCGCGCCGTCGAAGTCCTTCTTGCCGAAGTCGGTGTAGCGATATTCCAGACCGGCGAAGACGTTGTTGGAAAGGGCGTAATCGAGACCAGCGCCGACAGTCCAGCCGTTGAAGGCCTGGTCCTGGTTGAGACCGTTGCCGTCAACATAACCGTTGGCGATCGCCCAGCCGCCCGTTGCGTAGAGCAGGGCGTTGTCGAACGCATAGCCGACGCGGCCGCGGACCGAGCCTTCCCAGTCCGAACCGGCCTTCACGCTGTAAGGCAGGCCGACATTGTAGGTCTGCTCATTCCAGTTGTAGTCCAGCTCGCCTTCGACACCGACGACGATGTTGTTGTCGAACTGATAGTTGTAGCCGGCGAAACCGCCGAGCTTGCCGCCGTCAAAGTCGTCGCTGCCGACCTGGGCGCCATTGTAGCGCATGTTGGCCGTTGCCCAGTCGTAGCCGCCGGTGCCGCCGAGGTAGAAGCCCGACCAGTTGAAGGTCTGCGGGATGACCTGCGGGGCGACATAGGGTTCGGCGGGCGCCGGCGTGGCGACGACATCGGCCGCTTCGGCGGAGGCGGCCATTGCGACGATCGCGGCGGAAGCGAGAAGAATTTTCTTCATTACAGTCTCCATCTTGTCTTTCGATGAGGGAGAAATGGTTCACGTGATCAATCGTTCAATTAAATTCTCCGAAAATGCATCAGATCGGCTGTCTCTGTTGCCGGAATGCTACACTGTGTCGGTCGCACGATTGATTCCATGCCCCCCAAACGAAAAGGGTCGGGAAATTGTTTCCCGTGGCCCCCGATTAAAGCCCGCTTTTGTTTATTTAGTGGCAGCAAAGCGCACGGAATACGGCAGGCGATCACGGATTGAATCAGTGTGTTAACGATGCCGGGAGCAACTGCGTCAGATGCCCGGATGCGTGCAGGCGTGCACCGCGCTGATGGTGCGGTACAGGCGCGACGCCGCGATGCAGACGCGAGAAAAGCGGGTTGCCGACCCGCCGGACGCGGCAGAATGCCCGGCGCGTCTTCATGCGCCGGGCGCGCGATTTCAGCCGAAGACGACGCTTGCGCCTTCGTCGGCGGTGCCGACATGCTGGCGGAAGGGGGCAAAAAGTTCGCGGCCCATGCCGAATTCATTGCCGGAGAGATCTGCGGTCGCGGCCTCGCGGGCGTCGAACTCATCCGCCGGGACCAGCGCTTCCAGCGTGCCGTTCTCGGCATCGAGCCGAAGCATGTCGCCGTCTCGAATTTTGGCGATCGGCCCGCCGTCCTTGGCTTCCGGTGTCACGTGAATGGCGGCGGGCACCTTGCCCGAAGCGCCGGACATGCGGCCATCGGTGACGAGCGCAACCTTGTAGCCGCGGTCCTGCAGCACGCCGAGCGGCGGCGTCAGGCGGTGCAGTTCGGGCATGCCGTTCGATTTCGGCCCCTGGAAGCGCACCACGGCAATGAAGTCGCGGTTGAGTTCGCCCGCCTTGAAGGCCGTCTGCAATTGCTGCTGATCGTGGAAGACGATGGCGGGCGCCTCGATGAGGCGGCGTTCGGGCTTGACGGCGGAGATCTTGATCACGCCCTTGCCGATATTGCCCTTCAGCATCTTCAGCCCGCCATTGGGCTGGAATGGCTTGTCATGGGTGGTCAGGACCTTCGGATCGGCGCTCGGACCGTTGCCGATCGGCTCGCGGCTGACGGTGCCGTTTTCGCCGAGCTTGACGTCGATCGCGTAGGCCTCCATGCCCTCGCCGAAGACGGTGCGGACATCGTCGTGCAGGAAGCCGGCGTTCAGCAACTGGCGGATGAGGTAGCCCATGCCGCCCGCGGCGTGGAAGTGGTTCACATCGGCAAGACCATTCGGATAGACGCGCGCCAGAAGCGGCACGATGTCGGAGAGGTCGGAAATATCCTGCCAAGTCAGCTGGATGCCGCCGGCCCGCGCCATGGCGATCAGGTGCATGGTGTGATTGGTCGAGCCGCCCGTGGCGTGAAGGCCGACAACGCCGTTGACGATCGAGCGTTCGTCGACCATCTGCCCGACGGGCGTGAACTCGTTGCCGTTGACGGTGATGGCGAAGGCGCGCTTGACCGCCTCCTTGGTCAGCGCCTCGCGCAGCGGCGTGTTCGGGTTGATGAAGGAGGCGCCCGGCATGTGCAGGCCCATCATCTCCATCAGCATCTGGTTGGAATTGGCCGTGCCGTAGAAGGTGCAGGTGCCGGGGCCGTGGTAGGATTTCGATTCCGATTCCAGCAGTTCCTTGCGGCCGACCTTGCCTTCCGCATAGAGCTGGCGGATCTGCGACTTCTCGTCATTGCCCTGGCCCGTCGTCATTGGGCCTGCGGGAATGAAGATCGTCGGCAGATGGCCGAAGGTCAGCGCCGCCATGGCGAGGCCGGGCACGATCTTGTCGCAGACGCCGAGATAGACGGCCGCGTCGAACATGTTGTGGGAGAGCCCGACGGCAGCCGCCATGGCGATCAGGTCGCGGGAGAAAAGCGACAGTTCCATGCCCGGCTGGCCCTGGGTGACGCCGTCGCACATGGCCGGCACGCCGCCGGCGACCTGGGCGACGCCGCCGGCCTCGCGCGCGGCCTCGCGGATCGTCTGCGGGAAGGTTTCGAACGGCTGATGCGCCGAGAGCATGTCGTTATAGGCGGTGATGATGCCGAGATTGGGCACGCTGTCGCCGGACAGCGCCTCCTTTTCGGCGGGGGAACAGACGGCAAAGCCATGGGCAAGGTTGCCGCAGGACAGAACCGAGCGGTGCACGCCCTTGGAAATGGCCTGGCTGACGCGATCGAGATAGGCTTCGCGCGTGGGTTTGGATCGCTCGACGATGCGGGCGGTGATCTCTGCAATGCGGGGATCGGCGGTCATGGGCTTTTCCTGTTTTCAAAAAGAAACGCGGAAGGCGCCCGGCAGAATTGTCAGGGCGCCCAGTAGATATTCACGGGGGAGGTGGCTCTCGAAAGGACGGCGCGGATGGGCATTTCCGTTTCGTCGTCGCCGGCAAGGGCCTTTTCCAGAACATCCATCTTTTCCCGGCCTTCGATGTGCAACACCAGAAGGCCGGCATTTTCGAGGCTCGAGAAGGTGAAGGTGAGGCGGGCCTCGCCGGCGCCTTCGGCATGCATGGACATCACTCCGGCCGGCGTCTTCATGTCGAGTGCGCGGCCAAGCGTGTCGCCTCCTGGGAAAAACGAGGCCGTGTGGCCATCGGTTCCCATGCCGAGCACGACGACATCGAAGGGCAGGCTCGTCGCCGAAACCTTGTTGGTGACGATCTCGGCGGCTTCCTCGGCGGTCTTTACATTCTGGTAAAGCGGAATGAAGCGCGCCGCGGCAGCCGGGCCCAGAAGCAGGTTTTCCTTCACCAGCTTGTGGTTCGAACGGGGGCTGTCTTCCGGGACGAACCGTTCGTCGACGAGGGTGATCGTCACCTTTTCCCAGTCGATATCCGCCTTTGAAAGCGCGCGGAAGAAAGCCTTCGGCGTCGAACCGCCGGAAACGGCGATGGAGGCCGCTCCCTTTTCGGCGACGGCTTCGGCCAGCTTGTCGGCGACATCGCCGGCAAGACGGGCCGCAAGCCGGGCGCCATCGTCAAATGTGTGCATGTTCTTGGTCATGATGCTCTCGGCTGGTGTTTCGTCGCCTCACATGGGCTCGTGCCAGGTGCGGCCGTCCCGCTCGATC
>NZ_CFHTCS010000223.1:0-7386 GCF_984369615.1 Martelella sp.
GATCACACCCTCATTCAGCACGACGATCCTGTCGGCGAGTGTCATCGCCTCGGTCTGGTCATGCGTGACATAGATCATCGTCGCCTTCATGCGGTTGTGCAGCTGGGCAAGCTCGACGCGGGTCCTGACGCGCAGCGCCGCATCGAGGTTCGACAACGGCTCGTCAAACAGAAAGGCCTTCGGTTCCTTCACGATCGCCCTGCCGATGGCGACACGCTGCCGCTGCCCCCCGGAAAGCTGGGCCGGACGACGGTCAAGCAACTCCTCCATTTCGAGCATGCGGGCCGCTTCCTGAACGCGCTCGGCAATCGCATCCGCACTCATGCCGATATTGCGCAGTCCGAAAGCCATGTTGTCGCGCACCGTCATATGCGGATAAAGCGCATAGTTCTGGAAAACCATGGCAACATTGCGCTGGCCGGGCGCCAGTTTCTCGCTGCGAACGCCATCGATCATCAACGCCCCGTCATCAATCGTCTCAAGCCCGGCGATCATGCGCAGCAGCGTCGACTTTCCCGAACCCGAGGGCCCGAGGAACACCATCAACTCCCCGGCCTCTACCGCAAGAGAGATATCGTTGATAACATTGACGTTCCCAAAACTCTTGGAAACGTTCTCGAGCTTGATTGGGGCCATTTGTTCCTCCCGAAAGGTTTTCAAACCATTCTTTCCGGTCTGCACCAGAAGTCAAGATATACAGGGCCGTTTCCGGGACTCTTTTGAGACCGGCAAAGCCGGTCGCCATCATCCGGTTGAAGGCCGCCTCCCGGTCAGCGGCCTCGCGCGGCAGGCACGACAGGGCCGGCGTCCGGAGAGGTTTCATGACGTCTCCTCGCGCCGGTCCCGTCAGCTGGGAGACTTGCGGAAAACCGCGCTGAGCCGGCATTGCTCGGCAAACACGCCCGGGGCAGATCGCGCTTCGCCCACGCCTTTGTCCTTGCGAACCACATCCTGCCAAATCCCAAGGATATGAAATTTTCTTTCATATTGAGAATATAATTTCATCCTGCATAATGATTGCCATCTTCTCCGTTTGCCTTTGCGTTTAAGCGCCGCGGCGGCGGACAACAATGTGCCACAGGGAGTGAGACAATGAAGACAATGACATCCGCACTGGCCGTACTGGCCGCAGGCATGACGCTTGCAGCCGGTTCGGCCGACGCCGCCGTTCGCCTGAAGCTGGCCGACGCGCTGGCAGCCGATCATCCCACGAGCGTGATCCTCGAGCAGTTTGCCGAAGAGGTCGAGGAAAAGACCGACGGCGAGGTCAAGATACGGCTCTACATGAACGGCGTTCTCGGCTCCGAGCGCGAGGTTCTGGAGCAGGTGCAGAACGGCGCTGTGGACATCACCCGCGTCAGCGCCGCAAACCTTGAGAACTTCAACCCGATCTACCAGGCCTTCACGCTGCCTTATCTGTTCAACAGCCAGGAGCATTTCTACGAGGTCATGGACGGACCGATCGTCGATCCGGTCTACCAGGCTTCGCTCGACAGCGGCTTCATGGGGCTCACCTATTTCGACAGCGGCGCCCGCTCGTTCTACACCAAATCGAAATGCGTCGAGACGCCGGACGACCTCAAGGGCCAGAAGCTGCGCGTCATCAACTCGCATACCTCGATCCGGATGGTCGAACTGATGGGCGGCATTCCCACGCCCCTGCCCTACGGCGAAATCTACACCGCCCTGCAGCAGGGCGTCATCGACGGCGCCGAAAACAACCCGACGGCGCTGACGCTCGGCCGTCACGGCGAAGTGGTCAAATGCTATTCGCTGGACGAGCACCTGCGCATTCCCGACTTCCTGGTGATCTCCAAGACCGCGATGGACAAGCTGACGGATGAGCAGATCGCCATCATCAAGGAGGCCGCGGTGAACGCCACGCAAGCCCAGAAGCAGGTCTGGAACGACGCCGTCGACGAGGCCATGCAGCAGATCGAGGAAATGGGCGTCACCGTCGTGTCCCCCGACAAGGCGCCGTTCCAGGAAAAGGTTGCGCCGCTGATCGAGGAATACAAACAGGATCCGGCAATCGGCCAGTTGGTCGATGCCATTCAGAACGCTCAGTAAAATCCTCCCGGATTTGACGGCGAAGGCGCTTCTTGTCTCATCAAGCAGGGAGCGCCTTTTCTTTTCCAGACGTTGCTGCGGCAACGTTTCCCCCATCAAAAGACTGGAAGAAACCCATGATCACCGATGATTTTCACCTTTCCGGAAAAACCGCCATCGTCACCGGCTGCGATACAGGCCTTGGCCAGGGCATGGCCGTCGCGCTGGCCGAAGCGGGTGCGGACATTGTCGGCGTCAACATCGTCGCGCCGACGGAAACGATTGCCAAGGTCGAGGCGCTCGGGCGGCGCTTCGTGTCGATCGAAGCCAATCTTATGAAGCAGGACGACATCCCTCAGATCGTGGACACGGCCGTTCGCGAATTCGGCAAGATCGACATTCTGGTCAACAATGCCGGCATTATCCGCCGCGAGGATGCCGTCGACTTCTCCGAGAAGGACTGGGACGACGTGATGAACATCAACATCAAGAGCGTCTTCTTCCTCTCCCAGGCCGTCGCCCGCCGGTTCATCGAACAGGGGCATGGCGGCAAGATCATCAATGTTGCCTCGATGCTGTCGTTCCAGGGCGGGATCCGGGTGCCCTCCTATACCGCCTCGAAGAGCGGCGTCATGGGCATCACCAAGCTGCTTGCCAATGAATGGGCGCATCACGGCATCAACGTCAACGCCATCGCGCCCGGCTACATGGCCACCAACAACACCGCGGCGCTGAGGGCCGACGAAGAGCGCAGCAACGAGATCCTCGGCCGGATTCCGGCCGCGCGCTGGGGCTTGCCGCGCGATCTCGCGGGACCGGCAGTCTTCCTCGCCAGCGACGCCTCCTCCTATGTCAACGGCTATACCATTGCGGTCGATGGCGGCTGGCTCGCCCGCTGAGGCCATGCCTGCTTGCGGATCGCCGGTCAGGCGGTCCGCCTTCAACACGCTTCACTCAGAAAAATGCGGCGGCGCGCATTGGCGCGGCGGCTTCTGCGCGTTGCCGAGCGCGACAGGGCATGCCGCCATCACATCCTGATATGAAATATTCTTTCATATTTCGCAATTAGTTTTCATGATGCATGATATTGCCATCATGATCCTGCATCGGAGGAAAACCCGTGCTTTCCACAAATCAACTGAAACACAAGATCGAGCTGCTGGTTGATGGCCTGAAGTCACTGCGGGATGAAGGCAAGTTCAACGAACCGAATCTCGACGGGACTGCCGGCGACTATGTCAGCTTCAACGCCTGGGAATGGCCGCAGGGCGTCGGCCTCTACGGTCTCGCCCAGATGTGGCTGAAGACGGGCGATGCCGATGTGAAGACCCTGCTGGAGGACTGGTATTCCGCCCATATCGAAAAGGGCCTGCCGCCGCAAAACGTCAACACCACCGCGCCGCTTCTCGCTCTGTCCTTGCTGTGGCGCGAAACCCGCGATCTGCGCTGGGAAGCTCCGATGAAGGACTGGGCGGACAGGATCCTGACCGAAATGCCGCGCACGCGCTGCGGCGGTTTCCAGCACAATGTGTCGGACAAGATCAATGACGACGAATTGTGGGATGACACGCTGTTCATGGTGGCGCTGTTTTTGGCAAGCTATGGCGAGGGCGCGGGACGCCGTGATCTCGTGAGCGAGGCCGCCTTCCAGTTCCTGGTGCATACGCATTATCTGGCGGAGCCGGAAACCGGGCTGTGGTTCCACGGCTGGACCTTCGACGGCAACCACAATTTCGCCCGCGCCCGCTGGGCACGCGGCAATTCCTGGATTTCCGCCGGCGTTCTCGACCTTCTCGAGCTTGCCGAACTCGATGACGCAACGAAGCGCTACCTCACGGAAGTGGTGAAGGCCCAGCTTGAAACGCTGATCGGCTATCAGGCGGCAAGCGGCGCATGGCACACGCTGGTGGACGATCCGACCTCCTATGAGGAAATCTCGGCCACCGCCGCCATCGGCTACGCCCTGTTGAAGGGTGCACGGCTCGGCATCGGCCCTCAAAGCTGGCACGAGGCGGGCATGAAGGCGCTTTCCGTTACGCTCGACAATATCGGCGAGGACGGCATCGTCGACAATGTGTCCTATGGCACCCGCATGGGCCACGATCTCCAGTTCTACAAGGACATCCCGATCCAGCCGACCGGTTATGGCCAGTCCATGGCCCTGCTGCTGCTGGTCGAAGCCCTCAACATTGCCAAAGCGGAGGAAGAATAATGTTTGAAGACACACGCTATTCCGTTTCCCCGAAAGACGTTCGCGGCTACAGCAACGAACGCCTGCGGGAGGAATTCCTCATCGACAACCTGTTCGTCGCCGACACGCTGCAGATGGTCTACACCCATGTCGACCGGATGATCATCGGCGGCTTCCTGGCGGTGGACGGCGAAACCGAAATCGCCGACGGCGCTGCGGTCGGCACGCCCGGCTTCTTCGACGCCCGCGAAATGGGCATCGTCAATCTCGGCGGAACGGGAACCGTGACGGTCGACGGCACGGTCTACACGGTTGAGCACCGGGATATCGTCTATGTCGGTCGCGATACGAAATCCGTCCGGTTCGCCGCCGAGAACCCCGCCGAGCCTGCCGCGTTCTACATGAACTCGGTTCCCGCCGGCTATGCCGTGCCCTCGGCGCTCATCCGCCAGGCCGATTCCAAGCCCGTCACCATGGGCGACGAGGCGCATGCCAACAAGCGCACGCTACGCATGTATATCCACCCGGAAGTCTCGCCGAGCTGCCTGCTGTTGATGGGCATTACCGAGCCCGCGCCCGGCAGCATCTGGAACACCGAGCCGCCGCATGTCCACGAACGCCGCATGGAAGCCTATGTCTATTTCAACATGGCGCCCGAAGACCGGGTCATGCATTTCATGGGCGAACCGAAACAGGTGCGCAACATCGTGGTCGCCGACCGCCAGGCCATCCTGTCGCCGGCCTGGTCGATCCACATGGGCGCAGGCACCGGCCCCTATTGCTTCGTCTGGGGCATGACAGGGGAGAACAAGGCCTATAATGATGTGACACCCGTTGCCGTGAAAGATCTGCTGTGATGGCCCAACATGCACAAGACGGCGCGATGCGCCGGCCGCTGACGAACGGTTCGCCGGTCTGCTACTGGCACGTATCGGCGATCGCCGAGGCGGAATACAACGTGCCCGACACCACGATGTCGGGTCATATGGATGCGCAGTTCTTCCTCACCAAGGAAAAGAACTTCATCCCGCACGAATATCCTTGCCGCACGCAGTTCGTCAGCGAACGGCGCGGCAAGCGCCCGGTCGTCGTCGAAAAGCAAGGGCCCGGACGCATCTGGACGCCGTTCGGCTCACCGCGCGTTGACCTCTCCGGCTTCTGGTTCCGCGCCACCGCGGTTTCGGCCTGGGCGAAAACGCGCATCGAGGCTAAAACCTCCGGAACGGCGCGGCTGAAGCTCAGCTGCTGCGGCGGCGCCATCCTCTTCGTCAACGGCGAAGAAGCGGGGTTCATGAGCGCCTATCAGCGCAATTTCGAAACCGATCAGGTCTTCGACGTCGAACTGAAGGCGGGTCTCAACGAGATTGCCGTGTTCTTCGATGATCTCGCCGAACGCGACGCCCGTTATTTCTTCGAGCTCGACTACTGCGACGGGCCGGAAGCCACTGTTTCTCTCGATGTCCCTTGTGAAAGCGGACTTGCCGACGAGATCGAAAACATGCTGGAAACCATGCATTTCGAGCAGCCGGCCTATTCCTCGGGAACCGTCGCCTTTCATTGCCCGCAGACTGTCAGCCGCGACCTCGATGTCGAAATCATGGTTGCGGGCGATTTTCTCGCCGAAGAACACGACACTTTCACCACCCGCCTGCCCGCCGGTTCGGCGCGACTGGTCGTCGGCGACGTGTCGTCGTTCCACAGCGACTTCCGCCATTTCGACATGCGCCTCAGCGCCGGCGGCCTGACCCTGTCGCGGCCGTTCACGGTTGAGATCGCTCGCTGCGAGGACCAGGGCGAGCCGCCCGAAAGCCTCGACGCCCGCATCGACGAAGCGCTCCGCCATGTCGCCGAGAATGGTTATGCGGATGCAATTTCGGCGTTGGCGCGGCTCGGGCTTGGCCAGGGCGATGCCCGCACCGAGGCGATGATTTCCGCTTCGCTGCCGAAGATCGAAAACTGCCACGACTGCGCCGACTTCCATCTGGTTCCGCTGCTGTTCGGGCGTATCCGCTACGGCGAACTTCTGTCGGAGGCCATTCGCGAGCGGATCGACGCCGCCACGCTCAACTTCCGCTACTGGCTGGATGAACCCGGCAATGACGTGCAGTGGTACTATTCGGAAAACCACGCGCTGCTGTTCCACACCGCCGCCTATCTGGCGGGGCATTTCCATGCGGACAAGACCTTCGTTCGCGCCAATGTGACGGGTGCCGAACAGTCAGAACGCGGCGCGGCACGGCTTCGGGACTGGTTCGACCATTTCGAAAAATGGGAAATGGCCGAATTCAACTCGGTTCCCTATTTCCCGATCGACCTCAAGGGCCTGACGACGCTTTACGCCCTTGCCCATGACGATGATATCCGGGAGCGCGCCGGCAAGGCGATCCTGCGGCTGATCTCGGTGGTTGCCGCTTCCGCCCATCACGGAACGCTGACCGCCGCCCAGGGCCGCTCCTACGAGCACACCTTGATGGCCGCACGCACCAGCGAACTGTCGGCAATAGCCCGCGTTCTCTGGGGACGCGGCAATTACGGCCGTACCTTCCAGACGCTGCCGCAATTCCTGCTGTGCCTGCGCGACTTCGGTCTTGCGACCCCTGAAAGCGATCGCGACACGGCCCGGCTTGCCGGTGGCGCACGCCAGGAATGGACGTTCTCGCAAGGGGAAAACCGGTTTGCCCATCTCTACCACTACAAGACCGCGGAAACGGCGATGGGCTCGCTTGCCCGCTATCGCTGGGGCGAATGGGGCTATCAGGAAACCGTGCTGCAACTGCGGATCGGCCGCAATCCCGATGCACAGATCTGGGTGAACCATCCCGGCGAGGTGATCCATTGCGGTTTCGGCCGGCCCTCCTACTGGGGCGGTTGCGGCGCACTGCCGCGTGTGCACCAGTACCGCAACCTTGCCGTGGTTCTCTTCGAAACCCATGAGGGGCAGCCGGATTTCAGCCATATCTGGTTCCCCGCGAGGGCTTTCGACGAAACCATCGCAGCGTCCAGCCTTGCCTGCGCGCGTTCGGGCGACGGGTTTGTCCTGGCCAGCGGAACGGCCCCTCTCGAGCCGATCGAGACCGGCCCGACCGCCGGCATGGAAATCCGCCAGACCGGCCGCAAGACCGCATGGCTGTTCCGGCTGGCGGAAA